>NZ_JWGX01000031.1:0-88963 GCF_000813075.1 Shewanella sp. ECSMB14102 | reverse complement strand
CACATCGATCTGTGATTTTTAACGTGACACAGAATTTTGAACACCCTCGTATAAGTATGTAGATCCGGATGGGGAATTTGCTGTTGTGGCTGTACCTATTGTTGTTGGTATAATTGCTACGGCTGGAATGACACACCAAAGCGGTGGGAAGGTTAAAACTCCAAATATAACTAAGCATGACGCAATCGCTGGTGTTGCGAAAATTGCTGGAGCTAACAACCCCGTAATGGCTGTCGTTTCGATTATATTGACAGCGAAGGAAAAATCTGAAGAGCAAGATACACCTGATGAAGATAAATCCGCTGAAGAAATTCTTGAAGAAAAACGAACAAGAAGACAAGAAACCATAGATGACTATGCTGACGGATATTTGCCTGATGTTCATGATAATCATGGAATAGAAAGAGAAAATAATAAAAAAGAAGATCAAGAAATGCCTAAAAAAGATCCTGAAAGTGATAATAAGTAAATAGATTTAGTTATTTGCAGTAGAGGAGTGAGCTATACTCATCTACTGCAAATTTTAATAAGGAAGATTGTTTTTAAATTAGTGTGAACATAAGTGTTTTTGATTGGAATAGAAAGATAATTTTTATGGTTTTATAATTAACAGAGGGTCTTAGATGTTTTTGAAAAGTGTGGAATTGAAGCGTGAAAAAATTAACAATTGGGATCTATACCCATTTAATATTGCATCAATTTCAAAGCTTCATAAGTTGACATTTACTTCTAATTTAACTTTTCTCGTTGGAGAAAATGGAAGTGGGAAATCAACAATGATTGAGGCTTTAGCTATAGCATTAGGATTCAATAGTGAAGGTGGAACTAAAAATTTCCAATTTTCGACGCGCCAAACTCATTCGGAACTATATCAATATCTTAGACTTTGCTTTAATTTGCAAAAACCACAAGATGGATTTTTTTACAGAGCAGAAAGCTTTTATAACGTCGCTTCCAATATAGATGAATTGAACATGTATGGATTAAAGTCACTGTTACCAAGTTATGGAGGAAGGTCATTGCATGAACAGTCTCATGGGGAGTCTTTCTTGAGTTTAGTGCTTAACAGGTTTTCAGGTAACAGCTTGTTTATTTTAGACGAACCTGAAGCTTCACTGTCACCAACTAGACAGATGACATTCATGGCAACCATTAATCAGCTGATTCAAAAAAATTCACAGTTTATCATAGCCACACATTCCCCAATTCTTCTCTCTTATCCCAATTCTACTATTTATCGAGTATCTGAAGATGGATTTAATCTCATAAACTATGAAGAAACAGATGCCTATCAAATAACACAAGCTTTTTTAAAGAATCCTAATCGTATGTTTAGAGAATTGTTTAAATAAAAAATAAATTTATCGATGACTTAGCTAAATGTTATTGCATTACTTTGAACTAAGTCTTTCGATGTGTTGATGTAAATTTATGCCCTCATCTTTTTCACTTGGGAATGCGGTTTTGTATATTTCTCTAATCTTATTGTATTCAGATTCTCCGCCACTCATTATGTTAAAGCTTACATCTTTTTTACCTACATAATCATGAAGTTCTAAACTATTAAATAATAGAGATTTTGTAGCGTTCAAAAGCTCTTCTTTATACTTCTCTGAAATGCTGTCATCATTCTTTATTTCAGTAATTGCAATATGAAAAACTCTTTCTAATGGCACTGAAAGATTTGCTAATGATTCAAACAATGCACGAATATTAGTCGGATTATTCAAGATTACTACCTATTTGTTGTGTACTTGGGTGAGCTTAACCTAACATATATATTAAAAAGAATGAAGTAATAAAAGGCAAATATAAAAGATGGGACATTCAAATCTTTCATAAGCCCTGAAAAATCTATAAGTAGGTCTGTAAATTGTGGCCAGTTTTGGCTTTGTTGCGTAATTCGGACAGGAAACCAAACCGCCTGAAATTGAGCAATTCCTATACAACATACTGAGTTTCAGGCATACCAAGCCCTGTAAGCTTGTTCAGCGCTTTGATCATGGCGTAAGTCTCGCCAACCTGAGCATTGTAACTTCTTAAGCTTAATTTCCCACCTAGCAGCTGTTTTACTCGGTACATTGCTGTCTCTGATAGCGAGCGCTTATGATAGCCATACCGCTTTTTCCACTTCTTGTTGGAGCCGTAGAGCTTTTGGCAACCTACCGCTAAGTTACGAGGATGCCCTTGTTCCCAGAAGGCTGCTCCCTCTCTTGGCGGGATGAGCGCAACAGCTCGCTTGACCCGTATGGCATCATGGCAATTCCTTGTGTCATAAGCACCATCTCCTGATATCTCAATGATTTTACGACGTGTCTGCTTAAGCAAGTTGGGAAGTACTTCGGCATCGGTTACGTTAGATAAGCTCAGCTCTGCTGCGACTATTTCGTGGGGAAAAAATACAGGACAGCCATATCTTTTTGATGTTTCACACAGCTTTGACTAGGCTTTGAAATACCCATCAAAGCTCAGTCGAGGTTGGTTATGACCACTGCCCGTCGCCAGTTGATAGATGCTGAAAGTACGCCCTTTTACCACGTGATTAACCGTTGCGTCCGAAGGGCATTTTTGTGTGGTGAAGATGCACTGTCGGGGCGCAGTTACGAGCATAGACGTGGCTGGATAGTGGATAAAATCAGGCAGTTGTCGTCAATATTCTGCATCGACGTTTGCGCTTATGCGGTTATGAGTAATCACTACCATTTGGTGCTCAAAATCGACCTTGCAGCGCAACAATCGTTGTCACCATTTGAAGTCATTGAGCGTTGGACAGGGCTCTTTAGTGGTAATCCTGTGGCGGCAAAGTTCCTCAAAGAAAAATACAGGACAGCCATATCTTTTTGATGTTTCACACAGCTTTGACTAGGCTTTGAAATACCCATCAAAGCTCAGTCGAGGTTGGTTATGACCATCGCCCGTCGCCAGTTGATAGATGCTGAAAGTACGCCCTTTTACCACGTGATTAACCGTTGCGTTAGAAGGGCATTTTTGTGTGGTGAAGATGCACTGTCGGGGCGCAGTTACGGGCATAGACGTGGCTGGGTAGTGGATAAAATCAGGCAGTTGTCGTCAATATTCTGCATCGACGTTTGCGCTTATGCGGTCATGAGTAATCACTACCATTTGGTGCTGGCATCCAAATTCATCCACGGATAAGGTCTGCTCACCATCCTTGGCTCACATAAGCCCACTCGCCGCTGGCCACTTTAATTTGCGTCAACAGGCTCTCGGCAACGCCCAAGTGCAGCGCAATTTTGTAAGTCTAAATTCGTGAGTTTAGGATGTGTGTCTATTCCTCGGTGCAGGTTCGCACCTTCCTTAGTTTCAATACAGCTTAAAAAAGACTAGGATCCAGTAGCTTGTCTAGTTTTTAACAATTGTTTCGACAGGCCTTGGAGGCCTTGCGCCGCTGCGCAGCAAGGTTAACTGGTGGCCGACAAGCGAGGATGATATCCTTTTTGCTCAGGAATTAGAGTTTTTACTCTAGGGGTGTAGATGAAATTGACCAAATTTGCCTGGTTGCTGTTGTGGCCGCTGGCGGCTCAGCCTGCGCTTGCCGCAGACTATAGTTTTGCCTCGGCCTGGCAACAGTTGCTGGAGGTGAGCGATAAGCTGGCGGCCGAAGGCCAGGAAGTCAGCCGCGCCGAGGCGCAGCAAGAGGCCGGGCGCGACCTTAATCTGCCATCGCTCAACATCAACGGCAGCTATACCAGGCTGGAAAAACCGATAGAGCTGGATCTTAGCGATCTCAATCCACTCGCCTCTATGGATCCCGCCACTCTGCCGCCGGCCATAGGTGGCATTATCGGCTCGCTTCCCGGCTCGATGTTTGTGACTCCTTTCACCGAGCAGGATGTGTTCCGAGCCAGCTTACAGGCGATGTGGCCGATTTATACCGGTGGCCAGATCTCTGCCGCTCAAGGCATTCAGGCGGCTCAGGTGGCTGAGAAGAAGCAGCAACTGGAGTTGGCGCGGCGTGAGCTGTTTACCACACTGGTAGACAGATATTATGCCGTCACTGTGACCCAGGCTTTGGTGCAAACCCAGGCTCAGCTGGTGGCATCGCTGGAAAAGCATTACAGCCACGCTGAAAAACTGGAACAACAGGGGCAGATCGCCAGAGTCGAGCGCCTCAATGCCCAGGTGGCACTGGATCAGGCCAAGGTCGACCTCGGCAGTGCCAAACGCCGCCATGAGATGGCGCTGATAGCCTTGTCACGCCTGTTGCACCAGACTGATATCGCCACCAAGTCACCGCTGTTTATGGCGCCAAACTCCCCTTCATTGCCGCAGTTGACTGAGCTGACACTGAAGCAGCATCCAGCCTTGCGCTTGCTGGAAGCGAAAGAGACCCAGGCTCAGGGCCTGGTCGATATGGAAAAGGGAAAATACTTCCCCACGGTTTTCCTCTACGGTAACTACACCCTCTATGAAGACGACAGCCTGTTTTCCAAGGTCGAACCCGACTGGATGGTAGGCGTCGGGGTCAAGGTGCCGCTGCTGTCCCGTGATGGTCGCAGTGGCAAGGTGCAGGCGGCCAAGAGCGCCCTGCTGCAGGCCAGATACACCAAGGCACAAACCCGTCAGGATCTCAGTCTGTTGGTGGATCAAAGCTATCGCCAACTGCTGCAGGCCGAAGAGGAGGTCAATGCCTTGAACAGTTCTCTGGCGCTGGCAGAGGAAAACCTCAAGCTGCGGGAACTGGCTTTCAATCAAGGGCTGTCTACCTCTATCGACAGGGTGGACGCCGAGCTCAAGCTCAGTGCCGTACGCACCAAGCAGTTGGCGGCTCAATATCGTTATGTTCAGGCCTATGCCCGCTTGATGGCGGTCAGTGGCCAGTTGGATGAATTTATCGGACGCAGTGACAAGCAGGAGATACAGGATGCGGGTTAATCCTTTAGTGGCCATAGTGGCCCTGGTAACCATAGTGGCGGCGCTGGTATATGGGTTGATCCTGGCTTACTCCCCCAAGCCACAGCTGTTACAGGGGCAGATAGAGGCCAGGGAATACAATGTGTCTTCCAAGGTGCCGGGCCGGGTGGAACAGGTGTTGGTGCGCCGCGGAGACAGTGTCAGTGAAGGGGATCTGCTGTTTGCCATCGACAGCCCCGAGCTCAACGCCAAACTGATGCAGGCCGAGGGTGGCCGTGATGCCGCCAAGGCGATGCAGCAGGAAGCCGACAGCGGTGCTCGTAAGCAGCAGGTTGCCGCCTCCCGCGAGCAGTGGCTCAAGGCCAAGGCCGCCAGTGAGCTGGCCAAGACTACCTTCGACCGGGTAGAAAACCTGTTCCGCGATGGCGTACTTGCCCGGCAAAAGCGTGATGAAGCCTTTACCCAATATCAGGCCGCCAAGTATACCGAGCAGGCCGCCTATGCCATGTACCAAATGACCGAAGAGGGCGCCCGGGAAGAAACCAAGGCCGCCGCAGCCGGTAATGCCCGTATGGCCGAAGGCGCGGTGAAAGAGGTCAGTGCCATACTCGCCGACAGCCAGATGCGCGCGCCCAAGGGCGGTGAAATCACTGAGGTGCTGTTGCAGGTGGGCGAGCTGGCACCCAGTGGTTTCCCTGTGGTCAGTTTGGTGGATATGACAGATGCCTGGGCCGTGTTTCAGGTGCGAGAGGATCAACTCAAGCAGTTCAAGAAGGGCGAGCGTATGACCCTGACACTGCCGGCGCTGCAACGCAGTGTCGAGTTTGAGGTCAGCCACATCAGTGTGCTGGGCGACTTCGCCACCTGGCGGGCGACCGAGAGTGGCCACGACTTTGATATGCGTACCTTTGAAGTGGAGCTCAGGCCGCTGGAGCCGGTGGCCGATCTACGGGTGGGCATGTCAGTATTACTTGAAAAGTCTTGATTATGAATAAGTTGCTTCGGCGAGAGTGGCAGGCTGTCTGGCGCGATCCCTGGCAGCTGGCACTGATAAGCTATCTGCCGCTTATCGGTGTGCTCTGTCTTTGGTGGTTGTTTTCCGCCGGGTTGCCCAGGCAGTTGCCGGTGGCGCTGGTGGATCAGGACAATTCCAGCCTCAGTCGTGAGCTGGGGCGTCATCTTGAGGCTAATCCTGTCACCGCCCCCAGGCGCTATCTGGCGCTGGACGAGGCGGTCGAGGCGATGCGCCGCGGCGAGGTCTATGCCTTGGTTATCTTGCCCTATGGTCTGAAACAGGAACTGCTGACCGGGCATACTCCCACCATAGACCTGCGCTACAACGGCCAGTTTTTGCTGGTGGGCAAACTGCTGGCCAGTCAGTTGCAACTGACCCTGGCCGATGGTTTGCAGCAGGTGGCCAGGCTCAAGCAGCTGGCGGCCGGTGTCAACCCGTCCCAGGTTGAGGTTCACCTCAGCCCTGTAAGCACCCAAACCACGGCACTGTTCAACCGCAATAACAACTATGTCGGCTTCCTGGTGCCGCCTGTGCTGATAGCTCTGTGGCAGTTATTTGCCATGCTGGCCTTTGCCGGCAGTCTCAACCGTGAGCTGCGCCAGGATACTCTGGGCGAATGCTTCCGCCTGGGTATGCCCTCGGTGCTGCTGAGTAAGTTTATGGTCAACGGCGCCTTTATGTTGCTGCACGGCGGCTTTATTTTGGTGCTGCTGTATCAGCTGCTGGGGCTGCCGATTGCCGGGCAACTCCTGTGGCTGCTGCCGATGCAACTCTTGATGTTGATGGGCGTTTGGCTCTGGGTGCAGGGGATTTTCTTTATGCTGGCCGACTGCGCCAGGGTGATCAGCTTTTGCACCGCGCTGTTTGCACCCGCCTTTGCCTTTATGGGCATTACCTTCCCGACCGGAGAAATGCCGCTGCTGGCGCAGTGGTGGCGTCTGTTGATGCCATCAAGCCACTATATAGAGTCCCATGTTGCTTTGGTGAGCTATGGCGCCGGGCCGGCCAGCTTGCTGCCTCAGGCGCTGGGTTATCTCGGCTTTCTGCTGCTGTTGATCCCCAGTTGGTTCTTTGCCCGTCGTTATGCCAGGGTGCTGCAGTCGCAGTTGCCGCTTGAGGAGAGGTTATGACAGCCAAGTCCCTTTCGTTATGGCAGTTGATCTGGTTGGATTTACGCGCCTTGGTGCGTGACAAGGCGATCTCTTTGACCCTGTTTGGCGGCGTGCTCTTCTATGCTGTGCTCTATCCCTTGCCTTATCTGCATCAAGTACCCACAGAGCAGCAGTTGGTGGTGGTGGATCACGATAACTCTTCGCTGTCACGGCGGCTTATCCGTCACGCCGATGCCAGTGCCCGTATTCAGGTTGTCGGCCGGGTCGGCTCCATCGACGAAGCCAAGGCCTGGGTCACCGATGGCCGCGCCCATGGTTTATTGGTGATCCCGTTTGATTTTCGCCGCGATCTGTTACTGGGACGGGGCGCGACCTTGAGCTTCGGCGGTGATGCCAGTTACTTCCTGATTTATTCCGCCGTGGTAGAAGGTTTGGTGAGTGTCGGTATGGATGCCGGCAAGCAGATCCAACTCAAGGGACTATTGGCCTCGGGCCAGAGCCCGGAGACCGCTGCCCAGAGTCTGGCGCCGATTAAACTCAATGCCGTGCCCGCGTTTAATAAAGGTTTGGGTTATACCCCCTATGTGGTGCCCGGCTTGTTTCTGCTGATTTTGCACCAGACCTTGTTGATAGGCGCAGGCATACTCGGCGCCGGGCAATGGCGTCAGCCGGGCTATTGGAACCGGGTCAGCCCCTTGATGCTGGTCAGTGCGCGGGTGTTGGCCTTCAGTCTGCTCTATTGCCTGTTCAGTGCGCTCTATATTGGCTGGTGTTACTACGTCTATCAGGTGAGTCTGCAGGCGAGTCTGGGGCAGGTGTTGTTGCTGATGTTGCCTTTTCTACTGACCACGGCCAGCGCCGGGGTGGCACTCAGCTGCCTGTTTGTGCGGCGCGAATTGCCGACCCAGGTGATACTCTTGGTTTCTATGCCTATTCTGTTTGTCAGCGGCTTTGTCTGGCCCTTGGCGCTGATCCCTGAGCCCTTGGTGTGGCTGTCGCAGGTGATCCCGGCGGTACCGGCGATTATGGGAATGTTGCAGTTGAATCAGATGGGAGCCGAGTGGGCAGCCATAGCCCCCAAATGGTTACAGCTGTGGGGGCTATTGTTGCTGTTCTTCCCTCTGGCGGTTTGGGGCGTTAGTTGGCGTCGGCGTCAGCTGCCAGCAGCGGCGCACTGATCCGCTTCAGCACCCCACTGGCCTTGGCTAGTACCAGCCCGTAGTTGGTGATGGCGACGCCGCGGCGGCGACATTCGAGAATGCGCCGCTGCATCTCTGCCCGACCCAACATACAGGCGCCACAATGGACTACCAGTTTGTAGCGTTCCAAATCGGCCGGAAAGTCATGACCGGCACAGACGCTGAACTGCAACTGCTTGCCGGTCAATTTGCCGATGGCCGCCGGGATCTTTACTCTACCTATATCTTCATCCTGCACCTCATGGCTACAGGCTTCGGCGATCAATACCCGATCGCCATCCTCAAGTTTTTCGAGCATCTCGGCGCCTTGCAGCTGCGCCGGTAGATCGCCCTTGGCCCGGGCAAACAGGGTGGAGAAGGTGGTCAGCGGAATACTGTCGGGTACCTGAGCGGCCACTTGTCTCACCGCCTGGGCATCGGTTACTACCAGTGCCGGTGGCGTGGGCATGGCGGCCAAGGCCGTGGCCAGCTCAGACTCACGGCAGATGCTGGCGATGGCACCGTTATCCAGCGCTTCTCTGAGAACCTGCACCTGGGGCAAAATCAATCTGCCCTTGGGGGCGGCTGAATCTATCGGGGCGACCAGTAGCAGCTGCTCTCCGGTGCGGTAACAGTCGGCGGCCAACACGGGATCGCGGCGAAAATCGGCCGGTACCAGTTGAACCAGCAGCTCGACCAAGTCTTCCCGGTGTTTTGCCTCTTGGGTCGACAGGCATAAGAACTTGATGCCTTGGTCGTTGAGCCAGTGCTGATGCTCTGCGGGCAACGGCGCCAGATCTTGCTTGTTCGCTACCACCAGGATCGGCAGTTGCCAGCTTTGCAGCAGTAACAGCCAGTCGCGGTCAAACTCATCCAACCCCAGTTCATCCAGCACATAGACGGCGATATCGGCCTGTTGCAACGCCCGGCGACTGGCGGCTATTCGCTGAAGCCCCAGGGCGCCGGTATCGTCCAGTCCGGCGGTATCTATCAGGGTAGCGGGGCCGACCGGATGCAGCTCAAAGGGCTTGCGCACCGCATCTGTAGTGGTGCCCTTGGTCTCAGAGACTATGGCACTCTGCTGGTTGGATAAGTAATTGAGCAGGGAGGATTTCCCGGCGTTGCGACGACCACACAATACTATGTGCAGTCTGACTCCGCGGGGGGCTGCATTGGGGGCCGAATTACACATTAATTTGTCTCCTGGCGTTGCCTCTGTCCGCAGAGCAATGCAAGCCGCGGGCTTTGAGGCTGAGTTTGATATCGGCGAGACGCTGTTCCAGCGGGCAGCCGGAGGCATTCTTGCCGGGGTAAATAAGGTATTTACTGCTGTCTTTCTGTGGTGTGAACGAGGGCATAAGCACATTGCAGCCGCGGCTCAGGGAGTCGAGCCTAGCGCCGCTTTGCAGGGCATCCAGGGCGCTGGTGGCCGGTATGTTGGCACCGGGGTTAAGCAATCTGAGTATGGCGCAAGCCCGTTGGCACTCAAGCACATTGCCATTGGCCGTGTTTGCCAGCGGGGTTTGTGGATGACTGACGAAGGGGCCGACCGCCAACATCTCCAATTCCATGGCTGAGAGCGCCAACAGGGCGTCAGCCAGGGCATCGCTCTTGCTACCCGGCAGGCCACAGATAATGCCGCTACCTGTCTCATAACCCAGGCTCTTGAGGGTTTCCAGTAGCTTTAGGCGTTTGTCCAGCACTCTTCCCGGACGCAGGCGGCTATAGAGCTCGGCATCCAGGGTTTCCAGTTTCAACAGATAGCGGTCGGCGCCGGCTTCGCGCCAGAGCGCCAGTTCACTGTGGCTGCGTTCACCCAAAGATAGCGTGATGGCCAACTGGCTTTGCTGTTTGATAGTGCTGAGGATGCGGCTTATGCCATCCTGGCGAAAGCGGCTGTCTTCACCGGATTGCAGCACCAGGGTACCGATGCCGGCTTTATCTACTTTGAGGGCCGAGTCGATGATTTCCTGGTGGCTGAGCCGGTAACGCTCAATGTCGCGATTGGCGGCTCTCAGGCCACAGTAGTGACAGTCGCAGCGGCAATAACTGGAAAACTCCACTATGCCTCTGAGCCAGATCTCTTTGCCAAAGTACTGGCGCTTGACCTCATCGGCACGGGCAAACAGCCAGTCATCGGCCTCTCCTGCCAATAACGCCTTGATTTCCAATCTTCCGAGAGTCTCTGCCGGTTTCATGCCTGGGCTCCTGCCTGTTTCAGCACTTGTGCCAGCTCATCGGCGTAGCGATATAACGCCTGTTGCCAAGGCGTGGCAGCGACCTTGGTGCGGCCTTGCATTCTTTGCCATAGGCCTGCCGGTGGCAGCCCCAGCTCGCGGCTGTCCAACTTGAGCCACAATCCCAAAGGCGCCAGATGTGGACTATGGGCATAGTGGCCGACAAACAGTTGATCATCGAGCAATAGCAGCGGCGCGCTGGCGGCCAGCTTACTGCTGACTGCTGTCACCTGCTCAGGCCAGGAGGAGGCGAGTTGCTTGCTCCAATGCTGAGACACCCGGTATTCCTCGAGGATTTCCATCTCGGTGGACTCAGGACGCAACATTTTGCCAAACGCCAGCCCGGCTTCGCTTTCCAGTTCTTGCGTCACTATCAACAGCTGCGACAGCTGGCGGCTTTGCAGTCTTTGTCGCAGCAGCTGATCTATCGCCCCTTCACTGAAATTGGCATAGTGGCCGGCATGCAGGGCCACTCGCCGGGCGCGGCTCAGTGCCGATTTCAGCTGTTGTTTTGGCAGCCCGGCATAGAGACGGCAGCCGGGTGCCAGTACCAGGGTACGACCTTTCACAGATAGATGTCCCTCTCGCCCGCATCGGTGCGCGTGAGGCAAGCCTCGATATTACGTCTTCTGGCAGGGCTGAGTTTATCCAGCTCGGCGGCTATCAAGGCTTCGCCGGCTTTGCGGGTCTGCTCGCTGGCGTAGTCGTTGAGGTATTCCTTGAAGGTGATCAGGGCATTGGGTTGGCAGAATTTGCCAATAAACTGCTGCTTGGCCAGGCCGATAAAGTGATCGCCGGTACGACCCTTACGGTAACAGCCGGTGCAGAATGAGGGGATGGAATGGCTATGCTTGACCAGATCCAATACCACTTCATCCATGCTGCGGTGATCGCCCAGGCTAAATTGGGCTGCATCGTCTTCCTGGTTGTAGCCACCTGGGGTGGTCCGTGAGCCGGCACTGATCTGTGAAACCCCCAGGCTCAGGAGTTCACGTCTGAGTTCGGCATTTTCACGGGTGCTCATAATCAGCCCTGTGTAGGGCACTGCCAGGCGGGTAATGGCTACCAGGCGCTTGAAGGTGGCGTCATCGACGACATAGGGAGGCTGCTCCGACAAGCTGGAGCCATCGGCGGGTTCAATCCGCGGGAAGGAGATGGTATGCGGGCCTATGCCGCAATCCTGCTCCAGTTGCTGTACATGGGCGAGCATGGCCAGCAGCTCGAATCTGTGGTCATAGAGACCAAACAGTACGCCAATGCCCACATCGTCGATACCGGCTTCCATGGCTCTGTGCATGGCGTAGAGGCGGTAGAGGAAGTCCTTCTTGCGGCCCTTGAGGTGCACCTGTTCGTAGGTCGTTCTGTGGTAGCTTTCCTGAAAACACTGATAGGTGCCTATGGCGGCTGTTTTCAGCAGCTTGAAGTCTTCTGTGTCCATGGGGGCGCAGTTGACATTGATGCGGCGGATCTCACCACCTTTGCCTTTGCGCACGCTGTACATGGTCTTGATGGAGTCGACTATGGCGCGGGCGTTATTGCGCGGGTGTTCACCGTAGACCGCCAGGATCCGTTTGTGGCCCATATCTTCCAGGGTTTCCACTTCGGCGATCAGCTCCTGCTCGCTCAGGGTCTTGCGTGGCAAGTCATGGTTGTCGGCGCTGAAGCCGCAATAACTGCAGGCGTTGGCGCAATAGTTGGAAACATACAGGGGTGCGAACAGTACAATGCGATTGCCATAAATGGCATCTTTGATGCCACGGGCAACGGCAAACAGCTCTTCGTCTACAGTGGCGTCCTGGTTTTGCAGTAAAACCGCCACTTCCTCCAGTGTCAGCCCCTGCAAACTGCGGGCTTTTTCCAACACCTGACGTACGATTTCTTTGTCGGGTTGTTGATTATTGTTGAGCAAGGCCCAGATGGCGTCATCATCAATAAAATTCACGGCGGGGTTATAGTCTTTGACTTGAATCGTCTCGGCATGGCCCGATACAAGCGGGTCTGATATCAAAGGGCCTGACATTTGTGGCTCTCCTGTGAAAAAAGGAGCACAGTCAAACTGCGCTCCTTGGAATTTGAAGAAGGGGAGGGTTACTCGGCGTGCTTGGTAGAGACCGGAACGACCTCCTCCTGTACCCATAGTGGCGTGTATTCGGCGGCGTCGTGATAAGGCACTTTACCGTGCAACATCATTGCCTTGAAGTCGTCGAAGCGGTAAACCGCCAGGAACAGGTGCACGGGCAAAAACGCTGTCAGCAGCAGGCCACAACCCAGGTGGATCATGCCCAGCAACCAAGCGGTATCACGTGGGATTGCATAGGGAACCAGCCATAGCGCCAGACCTGTGATAATCAGTGCAGTACCGCCGAGCAGAACGCAAACCCCGAAAAGCTTCTGTCCTGAGTTGTACTTACGCATAGGAGGTACGGCAACTTTCTTGCCCAGCAAAAACTTCTGTGGATAGCCACCGAGTACCTTGAACCAACCAACATCGTTGCCACCGAAGGTGAACACCCGGTTGGTGAACAGCACGACACGGTCGAATGCCATCAGGGTGAAAGCCACCGCATCCAGTGACATGATGACACCGGCGACAATATGAATGTCATAGGTCAGCCCCATGGCGCTGTCGCTCAAGGGTTTAAAGAACAACAACAGCCCGGTAGCCGCCAGTGGCAGGAAGCTCAGCAGCAAGATGTAGTGGAACACCCGAACATTCAGCGGGTGCTTGAGAATGGGACGATTGTCCTGATGCATAGCCGACTCCTTAGGACTTCAGTTTAGTGCGATCGACAAAATGGGTGTGCAGCAACTCGTGCGACAGATGCCCCAAGGGTTCACCGCCAAATTCGCTGTAATAGCGGGCAATGGCTGGGTTGGCGTGGCTGACGCGGTACTTGGCGATGGCATCATCCATATAGAGGGCATCGGCCCTGGCCTTGATGTATTCGTTGCGCTTGGCGATACGGCTGCCGAGCCAGCCCACAGGCAGGGCCAGTACCGCCAGAATGGCTGCGCCCACAGCCATGAAACGGCGCCGAGACAACAGAAAACCGTCTTCGGTAAATTGATACTTGTCTGTCATGAGCAACTCCTTACAGTTGGGCAACCCAGGATGTGCCTGAGCCGTTGATAGGTTGACCGCCACCGTTGACACAACCACCGGCGCAGTTCATCACTTCGATAAAGTGGTAGGGAGACGTGCCGGCCATCACCTGTTCCAGCAAGGGGCGGATATTGCGGCCCATGTCGTGCACCACGGCGACTTTCAGCTGCACATCTTGCTTAAGCTGTTTGTCATGAATGGTGAGTTCGGCTTCCTTGACGCCTTCCAGACCGCGTACCGGAGTCAGTTCCAGTTTGGCCAGTTCTTCGCCTGTGAGCACCTTGTGCGCAGTACGCACCGCGGCTTCCATCACGCCACCTGTGTTACCGAAAATAGTGCCGGCCCCTGTGTATTGGGAAAACAGGCTATCACCCTTATATTCGGTCACATCGGGTAGGTTGATGTTGAGGCGCTTGAGCAGCTCGGCCATCTCGCGGGTGGTCAGCACAGCATCCACATCGGCGTAAGGTGCGGCATCGTTGTCGTGTTGTTGGTGGAATTGCCAGGCTGATTTGAACTCTGGACGTGATGCTTCGAGTTTTTTCGAAGTGCAAGGCATAACCGCTACAGTGAAGATCTTTTCCGGAGCCATATCGTAGACTTTAGCGCCATAAGTTTTGGCGACAGTACCGGCCATCTGCTGCGGCGACTTGGCGGTAGAAAGATGTGGCAACAGGCTGGGGTATTCGATTTCCAGGAAGCGAACCCAGCCCGGACAGCAGGAGGTGAACTGCGGCAGCTTACCGGCATTTGGTTCCTGGCGCACATTGGCGTGCAGCCTGTGAATGAACTCAGAGCCTTCTTCCATAATGGTCAGGTCGGCGGCGAAGTTACAGTCGAAAATTTTAAATCCCGCTTGGTGCATGGCGCCATAGAGTTTATTGGTCAGCAGTTGCCCCTTGGGCAGATTGAAGGCTTCACCTATGGCAACCCGTACTGCTGGAGCCAGAATGCCGACCACTTCAGTGTTGGGATCCTGGAGCTTGGTTAATACTGTATCCAAGGCACTCTGGGTTTCATGAATGGCACCGAACGGACAGTTGATCAAACACTGGCCGCAGCTCAGGCAACGCTCTTCATCAATCTTATGGGGGGCACCGGATGCGCCCTCAATAGCATGGGTGGGACAGAACTGTTTGCAGGCGTCACACCCTTTGCATTTGAGCGCATCTATCTGGATCAGTCCGCGGATCTCTCCTGGCTGATAGCTGGTTGCTGTCATGGCAATGCGTTCCTTTTTACGTGAGAATGTTCTTATTTTCTAATTGCTTATGTAAAAGCTATGCCCCTTGGGAAAGGGCGGAAGGATTATAGGAAATAGCTGGCAGCTATCTGTGATCCAAAGCCGAACAAATTGGAGATTTCACAAGTTTTTACATGAAATATGATGAAATTAGCCAGTGAAACAGGGGCATGGGACTTTTTGACTTAGGCCCTGTTTCAGTTAATTTCACAGATGTGACGCGGGATAACACGGATATATCTAGTTGGGATGAGTGTTAGAAATAGAGGTTTTCGACTGTTTTACCGTCAACCAGAATCTCACACTTGTCACCATTGCTGGATTTTGAGGATTGTACCGCGCTGGCAATAATGCCAAATGCGCCGCCTTGACTGCCGAGTACAGACCCAAAGTAGCACTTGCCATCGATTTCCATCTCTTGATAACGACCACCCAGATTTTGGGTTGGAGTATAAGGAGGGAAGGTGCCGCGCATTATCGGGTCACCATTGACTGTCAGTTCCAGTTTCTTCTTATCGGAAAAGTAGCGTCCACCGAGCTTCAGCGTTTGGCCTTTCACTTCGACAGTTTTTTCCTGGGCTATGATGGGTTGCGGGGTTGAACTACAGCCTGCCAGCAGAGCGCCGGCGCAAGCTAGTGAGGCAAGGGTCAATTTACGCATTAATCCGTCCTTTGTTGGATTGTAAGGTATTACTTTTCCGTGTTATCCGCGCCGGATTATAACTTCTTGGCAACAAAGAACGCCAGCATCCTGGTTTAATTCCTTTTACTAAGTTGATCATTTTGATGAGCGTCGTTTTCATAACAAGGCATGCAACTGTTAGGGAAGGTGCGAATCAAGGTACCGTTTGCTTTGGCTAATACATGCTCCTGATAACACTTGAGCTGTAAACTTAAACAAATTGCGAGAGGGGGCGGGATTTTGCTTTGCCAGATAAAAAGAAAGGATCGAGTATTTCTCCGCTCGATCCCCATTATTCCGACCAAATATCCATCTAGATATCACTGTTAATGCTCATCTGAACATTACATAGAGCCGGCTTTGGAGTCTGAAAACGGCAGTCATAAGGCATTAGGTACGACAATAACCAGCAGACTCGTTACGGTATCAGTTGATTGTCGGTGCTGATTTTTTATTGTGCAGCACTTCCAACATTCTATCTTCCAACTGGAAGCGGGTCTCCAGGGCGTGCACCAATTCGGCGAGATCTTTATCCAGTTGATAGAGTAGATCGTCGCTTTCCAGCTCGGAGTATTTATCACTGAAGTCCAGAGCTTGATCTGTCGTCTCGACAATCTTGGGCAGTAATTGCTGTGCCAGTGCCTTGTTCGATTGCCCTTGTTCGTCACAGGCATCGACGACTCTATTGAAGACCTCGAAATGACCTTCTGAAACGTAATCCACCAACAGATTACAGAAGCCGCGAACCTGATCGACGCAGGGCAGGGACTTGTCACGGTTTTCATAGGGGGCCAGTCCGGCTAATTTGCAGTAATAAACCAGCAATTTCCTGCGGTTATTCAACCATTGATCCACCAAAGCATTGGCTCCGCCCCATTTTTGCTCGGCCTGTTCAAGTTGTTTCAGCATGATCTTCTCATCCTTATCGCCGCACCTGTACCTAATTTAGGTGACAAGTTAACCAGTGATCAACTCTTTTCGGCGTGTAAATGGTTTTTTTACTCATGGACAAACCAGTTGTTTTGTATACAAAAACAACTCAAATGTTAAATTGTGTATCCGGATGCGGATTGGAAAATAAAAAGCCCAGCGGTAGAAACTACAGCTGGGCGAGGAAAGTTTTAACGGGCTCGATGTGACGAGCTTCTTGATTGTTCTTGCTAGCGCAGACTTTTTATACCAAAGGGTGGGAACCTGTGCAACTTTTTTCTGTCATAAGACGTTCGGCTGACGCCTGGATCTTTATACTTTTGTTGTAAAAATGTGAGCTGGCGCAATTGCGTTGCCGTGTCTCGCGGCGCATTAAGTCTGTGGTGGCCGAGTCGTTAGTCTCTATCGTCAATTCGGTCATAAATTTGTCCATTTCAGTTGCCCAATAAAGCTTGGATGGGGTCAAACTCTTCTCCGGAATGGTATTTATCCATGCCTCTGGTCACATAAATACTCAGACACAGGTTACAATGCAGCCGCAAATGCTAAACTAGCGAACCAGCAGATCTCAATCGGAGTAGGAATAAGCCCAATGGCAGAATTAAAAAACGATCGTTATTTACGTGCGCTGCTCAAGCAACCTGTTGATGTTACACCAGTTTGGATGATGCGCCAGGCTGGCCGCTATCTGCCAGAATATCGCGCTACCCGCGCCGAGGCCGGTGACTTTATGGCGCTGTGCCGTAATGCCGAGCTGGCTTGTGAAGTTACCCTGCAGCCGCTGCGTCGTTTTGAATTGGATGCGGCAATCCTGTTTTCCGATATTTTGACTGTGCCTGATGCCATGGGTTTGGGCCTGTATTTTGAAGCAGGTGAGGGGCCTCGCTTTGAACGCCCAACCGATACCATTGACGCCATCAAGAAACTGGCTATTCCGGATCCGGAAGATGAGCTCGGTTATGTGATGAAAGCCGTTAGCACCATTCGCCGCGAACTTAAGGGCGAAGTACCGCTGATAGGTTTTTCTGGTTCACCTTGGACACTGGCTACCTATATGGTTGAAGGTGGTTCCAGCAAGGCCTTCGAAAAGATCAAGCGGATGATGTATGCCGAGCCTGCAGCATTGCACATGTTGCTGGACAAGCTGGCCGACTCAGTGACCCTTTATCTGAACGCCCAGATCGCCAATGGTGCACAAGCCGTGATGATCTTTGACTCTTGGGGTGGGGCGCTGTCACATGCGGCTTATCGCGAATTCTCCCTGCGTTATATGCAGAAGATCATCGATGGTTTGAACCGTCATGCCGAAGGTCGTCAGGTTCCTGTGACTCTGTTTACCAAGGGCGGTGGTCTGTGGCTTGAAGCTATGGCTGAGACAGGTTGTGATGCCCTGGGGCTGGATTGGACCATAGACATAGGCGATGCCCGTAAGCGTGTCGGCGATAAGGTTGCCCTGCAGGGCAATATGGATCCTTCGACTCTGTACGCATCGCCTGAGCGTATTCATGAAGAAGTGGCGCAGATCCTGGCCAGCTATGGTCAAGGTACAGGCCATGTATTCAACCTGGGTCATGGTATCCACCAGCACGTGGATCCTGAGCATGCCGGTGCCTTCGTTAAGTCGGTACATGAGCTGTCTGCCCAGTACCATAAGTAAGTTAGTATTCGTTTATTAAAAAGGCCCGCAGTGCGGGCCTTTTTAATGTTAAAACAATAACATGTTGTCCGGGCTTGCACCCTTGGATAACATTAATGCGACTGAGTGGCTGTGTCTTAGGGGGAGGACTAACCTGATTCTGCGGTGGACAGGAACCCATGCTGAATTACCCGGAATACAGATTTAGTTCCTTACCATTGATATTTTCAATTTGACAAATTGTGCTCCAAAGCACGTATCTATCTCTTTTTTCCTGCGCCAAATCAACACAAGCCTGTAAGAGTCAGGGCAAGCTGGTGCAGTTTGTCGCGGGCAAAGGGCGGCAAACTGGCGATGATGCCAGTCAAGAGTTTTAACCGGTCATTAAATGAGGTATGTTGCCTGCCGGAGTTCGGTCACTCTTGATATCCGATCACAATCAGCCGTGGTTTAAGATGCACATTGGCAAAAAAATAGGCGTGTTCATTCTGGGGTTCTGTATTCCGGCCCTGCTTGTGGTCGCCTACTGTTTGAATTTTTGGTTTGAATACAGTCTGGGTCAGTTCCGGCAGCAAACGCTGGAACATGAGTATGTCGGTATTGAACAACAGTTTACCCGAGAGTCCCGGCGTCTGCTGCAGCTGGCGCGTCTCTATGTCCCCATTCTCGAAATGCCGTCAGATTCATTGTTAGCCGGTTGGGTTGAGGGGTTACAGTCATCCAATATCAGTCTGTTTCATCTACATCAGGGCAAGGTAACGGCGCTGGCCAACGGCAAGACCCGGGTGCTTGAGCAAAAAGTTCCTCCTGCCGATATGTTTGCTGCTTTGGATAAAGAAGCGTTTGGCGCTGCTGTCGTCAATGGTCAACCGCTGCAGATTGGCTTCTATCGTTTTGACGATGACGAGGCTTTGATCGTCACTCGTTTGCTGACCCCTGTGCACCTGCAGAGTCTTGGGCAGACCAATCTTATCCAATCTGTGACCTTGGTTCCGCTGCGACAGCCTGTGAGTATAGGGCAGCATCTTAAGCTTTTCAGTCAAGTTCCCGTACCGACACTGTTGGACGAGCCTTTTGTATTACAGATCAGACAACAGAGCGATGCCTTTGAACGTCTGGAGTGGCAGAGTTTACTTGTGGTGATGCTGCTATTGCTCGGTGGCATGCTGATGGTCGCCATCGGTTATTTGTGGTTACGACGCGGGTTGCTAAAACCTTTCGACCGACTGATGACAGAGCTTAAGGAGATAGATCCCAGCGCCAGGCGTTATACCCATATTAGTGGTTGCGGCGGCGCTGAATTCAAGGTGTTGGCTGACAGGATCAACAACTTGTTGTTGCGGATATTTCAGCAAAACGAACGTTCCCGTATCACCCTTGAATCCATTGCCGAAGCGGTAATCCTCACCAACAATAAGGCCAAGGTTATCTACCTTAATCCGCAGGCTGAATGCCTGCTTGGGCTGCGCAGTCAACAGGCATTGGGGCGAACGCTGGATTCTCTACTCAAGAGTGACGATCAACTGGATGAAGAGTTACTCGCCTTTATGTCCAGTGGTAACCGACAGCCCGAGTACAGTAAGGTCACTCTGCAGATGCAGCAGCCGAGGATTATGGAACGGGCTGTGAGCAATCTCTGTAACCACAAAGGTAAAGTGATAGGTGCGGTGACAGTGCTGCGGGACATTACCCAAGAAGAAACCCTCAAACAGCAACTCAGGTTGAAGGCCAGTGTCGATGGTATTACCGGGCTTTATAATCGTAGCGCCTTTGAGGAACGCTTGCCCGGCTTTGCCGAAGGCGCCGATACCCTGGCGCTTTGTTATCTGGATTTGGAGCAGTTCAAGCTTATTAATGATAACTGTGGTCATGACGCCGGCGATCAGATGTTGGTGATGGTTGCCAGAGCCATAGAATCCTGCTTGCAGGGCGATGAAATGTTGGCCAGACTCGGTGGTGATGAGTTTGGCTTGGCTGTCCGTAACCGCAGTGCTCTTGAAGTCGCCAAGCTTTTGAAGCAGTTGGTGAAGCAAGTTTGTTTGCAGGTATTGCCTTGCGGCGGTGCCCATTACCGGGTGGGTGTCAGCAGTGGTGTGGCCTTCCATCGAGGCCCTTGCATGGCCCCGGCCGAACTGCTCAAGGATGCCGATATCGCTTGTCTGGCGGCCAAGCGCAAGGGCAGTAATCAAATTCACTTCTTTGATGATCGCAATAAAGAGCTGGCTAATGAGCGCAATGCCCCCAAGTGGGCTGTGCGTATTGCCAGAGCCATAGAAGACAAAGAGTTATTGCTCTATTTTCAGCCAATTAAAGGACTCAATGGTTGTTGTCGCCGTCAAAGGTTGGAGATCTTGCTGCGGATCCGCGACAACAGTGGCCGAATCTTGCCTCCGGCCCAGTTTATTGCGGCGGCGGAACGCTTCAAGTTAATGCCCGATGTCGACCGGGAAGTGATCCGCAAGGCTTTCCTGTGGCTCTCTGAGCATCCGCAGCTGTGGCCTGAGATCAGTATCTCTATCAACCTCTCGGGTAATAGTCTGGGCAGCGAGGGCATGCTGGACTATATCGCCGAGATGCAGGGGCGTTATGGTATTCCCAGCTCCTGTGTCTGCTTTGAGATTACAGAAACCAGTGCTATCCAGAACCGAACCCGGGCGATGGAAATGCTCAACCAATTGCGCCGCTTGGGATTTGCCTTCGCCCTGGATGATTTTGGCAGTGGCTTTGCTTCTTACGGTTACTTGCGGGAACTTCCGGTGGATTATGTCAAGATAGATGGTTGCTTCGTTCGTCATCTGGCCAGCAATGCCAAAGATTATGCGATAGTTAAATCCATTCATGATGTGTGCCGGGTCATGGGGATAGAAACTGTCGCCGAGTTTGTCGAAAACCAGGAAATAGTGGACAAGCTGTTGGAGATAGGGGTTGATTATGCTCAGGGTTACGCCATAGGGCGCCCCAAACCTCTGGAGCAATTTTATCAGTGGCAGAAGGCTCATGAGCAGCAGTTGCAGGGATTGCACTTGCAAGAGGAGTATGCGAGCTTAGCCTGATAACTTCGACTGACAATGGACTGTAGATGGAAGGACTCGCTAATAAGGTCATAGTGATTACCGGTGCCTCGGAAGGTATTGGACGGGCGCTGACGCTGGCATTGGCACCACTCGGTGGACAACTGGTGCTCAGTGCCCGCAACGAACCCAGATTACGTACCCTGGCGATGGAGGTCGAATCGGTCGGCGGTGCGGCGCTGGTGGTCTGTGGTGATGTCGGGCGACAACAGGACTGTGAAGCCTTGATAGCCACGGTAATCGAGCGCTTTGGTCGGCTGGATATATTGATTAATAATGCCGGCATGACCATGTGGAGCCGCTTCGATGAACTCAAGCAACTGGATATTCTTGAACAGCTGATGCGGGTCAATTATTTGGGACCTGCCTGGCTGACCCATGCGGCGCTGCCGCATCTGAAGGCTTCCCAAGGGCAAGTGGTCGTGGTGGCTTCCGTGGCTGGTCTCACTGGGGTGCCAACCCGCAGTGGTTATGCTGCTTCCAAACATGCTGTAGTGGGGTTCTTTGACTCTCTGCGTATCGAATTGGCCGAGGATGGTATTGCAGTGACAGTGATCTGCCCTGACTTTGTGGTTTCCGAGATCCATCGGCGGGCGCTGGATGGTGAGGGTAAGCCACTCGGGACTTCTCCCATGGCGGAGAGCAAGATCATGACTGCCGAAGAATGCGCGCAGATGATGCTGCCTGTCATAGCCGGGCGGGGCAGGATGCTAATTACCTCCTGGCGTGGTCGTCTGGGACGTTTTGTTCGCCTTATTGCTCCAGCATGGGTGGATAATCTTGCCCGCAAGGCAATAGCGTCCGGGCACTAGCCCAAAAATAGATAAGCCTCCGCAGTGGAGGCTTATTTAGGTTATTTTAGAGATTACTTTTTGTCGTTGAGGTGCTGGACTATGGTGGCCTTCGCCTCTTCATGGCTAGCCTTGGCAGCTTTGGCTTGAATATGGGCTGTGGCTTTGTGGCCGGTTAAATCCTCGGCGATATGTAGCCAATCCGGATGCCAGTAAAACTGGCTGCCTTCCAGGGTTGACCAGTTGTGTACTCCATGAGTTTCACCGTTATATACCAAGTCTTTGATTGAATATCCCATAGTCAGTCTCTCCAAGTCGGAATGGTATTATCATGCGGCCGTTGTGGCCGCTTGATTGTGACAAAGATCTCATTTTAGGTGCGAAAACGGCTGATCAAATGCGCCAGATTGTGGGCTAACTGACTCAGCTCCTGGCTGGATTGAGATACCTGCCCTGTTCCCATTGACACCCTGGAGGCGGCATCACTGATATTGGTGATGTTGACCCCCAACTCGCCGGTAACCGCTGTCTGTTGTTCGGTGGCACTGGCCACCTGAATCGCCATATCGTTGATGATACTGATGGCGGCACTAATCCTTTCAATCGCATCACTGGCCTCATTGGCACAGCGGACACTGCCTTGCATCCGCTCACGGCTCTTTTGCATCACTTCATTGGCATGTTGAGCCCTTTGTTGCAGCTGCTCTATAGTGCCTTTGATTTCCAGCGCCGAGCTTTGGGTGCGGCTGGCGAGGGTGCGTACTTCATCGGCCACTACTGCAAAGCCTCTGCCGGCTTCACCGGCCCTGGCAGCTTCGATGGCGGCATTGAGGGCCAACAGGTTGGTCTGGTCCGTTATCTGGGCGATCACTTCCAGCACCATGGCTATGGAGTCTGAGTCTTTCTGTAATTGATTTATCACTTCGCTGGCGGCGGTGATTTCTGCATCTGAACTTTGAATGGTATCCAGAGTTTGCATTACCACTTGCTGGCCTTCAGTGGTGGCTTGCACCCCTTGGTTGGCTTGATCGGCGGTTTGTGTGGTGTTGCGGGAGATGTCGGCAATCGAGCTCTGTAGCTCTGTCATAGCGGTGGCTACCTGATCGACCTCAGAGCGCTGCTGTTGCATCTCCTCGGCAGATTCAGCGGCGACAGCAGTCATCTCCTCCACAGCCGCAGCCAGTTGTACCGAGGCGGCGCCTATCTGGGAGATCATTTCATGCAATGTGGTACGCATCTGTCCCAGAGTTTCTGCCAAATGTTTGAATTCGCTGCCGCTGAATTTCTCCATCGGGATGGCGCTGGCGAGATCGCCCGAAGCGATTTTTTCCAGCACTTGCGTGGTGGCGCCAAGGGGGATAAAGATTCGTCGCAGCAGGAACCAGCCGGCTCCCAGTGCCAGGGTTACAAAGAGACAGAAGACGATAACCAGACTGCTGCTGAGGGATTGAATCGCCTGTTCACTGGCGCTTCTGGCAGAGCTGACCTTATTGGTTTCCAGCTCCATCAAGGCTTTGAGCTCGGTCTCGACATTGTTGTAAATATGCCAGGATTCCATGGAGGTCAGCATGTTGGCGGTGTTTTCCGCAAGGTCGTTGCTGTCTTGAGCCAAAAACTGCTTATGCAGTCCCATAAAGGCCTGCAGCGGCGCATCCAGCTTGTGCAGCTGCACCAGGGTATCTTGTCCGGCACCCTGTTTAAGTTGCTGTAATGCCGAGTTGATCGCCAGAGTCTGATCTTGAAGGTACTGACGTGACTCCTCACTCATGGGAGCATTCAGTACCCGTCTCAAGCTGTAACCCAGCTGTTCCCGTCTGAGGCCGGATACCAGTTGCAGTAAAGAGGCGGCCTGATCATTGCTGTGGTACTCACGTTCCAGCAGGCTTATTTGGCTTTTCACCTCCTCTAGGTGATAGCCAATGGTGCCCAATGACAGGCAAAACAGTGCTAAAAGCGCAGCAAACAAGGTGATTAACAACTTGCGCAAAGAAAGATTGGAAAAGATGGCTTGGTTCAAAACCCGGCTCCCAAACAAATGCATGAAAAATATAGTGAATGTTTCAAGATCCTAGGTCTTTGCTCTGTTATAAACTGTGAGTTGTGGCAATTTAATAGGTAAATGTTTTAACTTTTAGTATTTTTGATTGTTAATATTATTAAGTCGTTATTTAGTAATGATTTAATATGAACTTTTGAGACTGTATTTTGTTTTTGAACAAAGTAGGGGAAATACCGATGAAGCCGACTCTGTTTTGCCCTCTTACCTTGAGTCCGGTTCTATCAGTAGCCTGCCAAGGCGCGTAGGAGCAATGGGTCTTTCCTGCTATAATGCGCGCTCGTTTTTGTGGAGGCGCGAATGGACGTATCTTCTTTATTGGATGGCCTGAATGACAAGCAGCGTGAGGCGGTAGCCGCACCTCAATCGAGCATGCTGGTGCTCGCCGGAGCCGGTAGCGGCAAGACCCGGGTACTGACTCACAGGATTGCCTGGCTGCTGCAGGTGGAAAACCAGAGCCCGTACTCCATTATGGCGGTGACCTTTACCAATAAGGCGGCCGCCGAGATGCGGGAGCGGCTGGAGAAGATAGTCGGCAACCATATGGGCCGCATGTGGATTGGTACCTTTCATGGTCTGGCCCATCGTCTGCTGCGTACTCACTGGCAGGATGCTGGCCTGCCGCAGAATTTTCAGATCCTCGACTCGGATGATCAGCTGCGCTTGCTCAAGCGTATTCTCAAGAGCCTGAATTTGGATGAGAAGCAGTATCCGCCGCGGATGGTGGCCAGTTATATTAATGGTAAAAAGGATGAAGGTTTACGCCCGAAGCATCTTGATGGTGGGATTTTCCCCATGGAACAGAGGCTGATTCAAATCTATCAGGTGTATCAGGAATCCTGTGATCGTGCCGGGCTGGTGGATTTTGCCGAGATACTCTTGCGGGCTCACGAGCTGTTTCTCAACAAGGAACATATTCTGGCCCACTATCAGGATAGATTCCGCAATATTCTGGTGGATGAGTTTCAGGACACCAACGCCATTCAATATGCCTGGATCAGAGTACTGGCAGGCAAGAGCGCCAATGTGATGATAGTGGGCGACGATGACCAGTCCATCTATGGCTGGCGCGGCGCCCAAGTGGAAAATCTGCACAAGTTTTTGCAGGACTTTCCCAATGCTGAAACCATTCGCCTGGAGCAAAACTACCGCTCCAGCGGCAATATTCTCAAGGCCTCCAACGAACTTATCGCCAACAACCCGGATCGGCTGGGTAAACAGTTGTGGACCGAAGATGTCGATGGTGAACCCATCTCAGTTTATTGTGCCTTCAATGAGATGGATGAAGCCCGCTTCATCATAGGCCGCATTGGCGACTGGCAGGACAAGGGCGGCAGTCTCAGTGACTGCGCCATCCTCTATCGCAGTAATGCTCAATCACGGGTATTGGAAGAGGCCTTGCTGCACAAGGGGCTGGCTTATCGTATCTATGGCGGTTTGCGCTTCTTCGAGCGTCAGGAGATCAAGGATGCCATGGGGTACCTGCGTCTGATTGCCAACCGCGATGATGATGCCGCCTTCGAGCGGGTGGTCAACACTCCCGCCAGAGGTATAGGCGATCGCACCCTGGATATTCTCAGAACCACAGCCCGGCAGCAGCAACTCACTCTGTGGCAGGCCTGCGTCCGTTTGTTGGAAGAGAAGGTCTTGGCAGGCCGCGCCGCCAATGCGGTGCGTGGCTTTATGGACTTGATAGTGCAGCTGCGCAGTGACACCGAAGAGCTGCCTCTCTATCGCCAAGCGGATAGAGTGATCCAGGATTCCGGGCTCAAGGCCATGTATGAACAGGAAAAGGGCGAAAAGGCCCAGGCCAGAGTGGAAAACCTCGAGGAACTGGTCACCGCGGCGCGCACCTTCGAAGTGCCGGAAGAGCTGGTGGACATGGGGGAGTTGAACGCCTTCTTATCCCATGCGGCGCTGGAGGCGGGAGAAGGCCAGGCTGATGCCCACACAGATGCGGTGCAGTTGATGACGCTGCACTCGGCCAAGGGGCTGGAGTTCCCGCTGGTGTTTATGGCCGGTGTTGAAGAAGGGCTGTTTCCCAGTCAGTTGTCGCTGGAAGAGGGCGATCGTTTGGAAGAAGAGCGGCGCCTGTGTTACGTGGGCATGACCCGCGCCATGCAGCAGCTGTATATCACCTATGCCGAGTCGCGCCGCATCTATGGCCGTGAAAACTATTCACGGCCGTCGCGCTTTATCAAGGAGATCCCGCCTCAGTACCTGCAGGAAATTCGTCTCAAGGCGCAGGTGGCCACCCCCATGGCCAATAACAGGTTCAGCAAGTCGCAAAGCAGCTTCAACGACACGGGCTTCAATGTCGGCCAACGGGTGCTGCATCCCAAATTCGGTGAGGGGATAGTGACCAATTTTGAAGGCCAGGGCGCACAGGCCAGGGTGCAGGTGAATTTTGATGACTTCGGCAGTAAGTGGTTGGTGGTGGCCTACGCCAAGTTAACCGCGTGCTGACAGCCCGCATAGGAAAATTCGCGTTTTGCGGTGTCAATCACACTGTTGCTGAGTCATAATGCTTGGCAAATTTAAGGCTGAGATGTGTTGGAGAGCCTACCGATGAACTTGAGGGAAAAAATTGACGTCTATGCCCGTCTGTCGCGACTGGACAGACCCATAGGGACTTTTCTGCTGTTGTGGCCCTGTTTAATGGCGCTGTGGTTGGCGGCCGGGGGCTTACCGGATCTCAAGGTGTTGATCATCTTTATCATAGGTGTGTTTGTGATGCGCGCCTGCGGCTGCATCATCAACGACTATGCAGACCGTGAATTGGACACCTATGTCGAGCGCACCAAGGCCAGACCTTTGGCCAGTGGCGAGGTCACAGTCAAAGAAGCGCTGGGCTTGTTTGTCGTCATGGGGCTGTTTGCCTTTGGTCTGGTGTTGCTGCTTAACCCTCTGGTGGTGAAGCTCTCCCTTGTCGGTATGCTGCTGACTATCATCTATCCCTTCACCAAACGCTACACCAATATGCCGCAGATGTTCCTCGGCACAGTGTGGAGTTGGTCGATCCCCATGGCTTATGCCGCCCAGACAGGTGAAGTCCCTGTCGAAGCCTGGTGGCTATTTGCCGCTAACTGGTTCTGGACTGTAGCCTACGACACCATGTATGCCATGGTGGACAGGGACGATGATCTCAAGGTGGGGATCAAGTCCACCGCGATTCTGTTCGGCCGTTACGACAGGCAGATCATCGGCCTGTTTCAGCTGGCGGCGCTGGCCTGCTTTATGACTGCAGGTTATGTGGCCGAGCGAGGAGCCCTTTATCTGGTAGGGCTACTGGCCTTTATCGGCTTTGGACTTTATCAGCAGAAGCTGATTTATGACAGGCAGCGGGCACCCTGCTTCAAGGCGTTTCTCAACAACAACTGGGCGGGTATGGCTTTGTTTGTCGCCTTGGGGATGGATTACCTGCTCTGAACGACATTGAGTTTGACTATCAACGCCGCGATTCTCGCGGCGTTTTTGCTGGTGCAAACCACTGCCAACCGTTAGTCTGAACAGCCGGGTTAGTAAACCAAGCAGCGGCAAGAGGTGCTGCTGAGGACTGAAGCAAGAAGGAGTCTTGGTATGTTGATAGAACAACTCTTTGGTATTGAATTACCGCTTATTCAAGCACCTATGGCCGGTGCTCAGGGAGTGCCGCTGGCTTTGGCGGTCGCTTCTGCCGGTGCGCTTGGCTCCATTCCCTGCGCCATGTTATCCCATGACAAACTCAAGCTGGCAATAGAAAGCTTCAGGCGTCAGAGTGACCGGCCGCTGAACCTTAACTTCTTTTGCCATAAGCCACCCGAGGAACAACCCGAGCGTTTGCGTACCTGGCTGCAGCAACTGGCGCCTTATTACCGTGAATTCGAGGTCGAAGAACTCGGCGGCGGTGCTGAGCGGCGTCCCTTCGATGCCAAGGTTGCCGCGGTTATAGAACCCTTTCGTCCCGAAGTGGTGAGTTTTCATTTCGGGCTTCCCTCCACCGAACTGATGCTCAGGGTCAAGAGTTGGGGCACCAAGGTGATTGCCTCGGCAACCAGCGTCGCTGAGGCCAAATGGCTCGAATCCAGAGGCGTGGATGCCATCATAGCCCAGGGATTGGAAGCCGGTGGTCACAGAGGCCATTTCCTCAGTGATGACTTGACTGAGCATAGCGGTACTTTTGCCCTGTTACCGCGCCTGGTACAGGCGGTGAAGGTGCCCGTGATTGCCGCCGGTGGTATTGCCGACGCCGCCGGAGTGCAGGCGGCCATGGCTTTAGGGGCGGCCGGGGTGCAGGTGGGTACGGCCTATCTCCTGTGCCCGGAGGCCGAGATCAGTGAACTGCATCGCCAAGCGCTGAAAGATCCGCAAATGAATCGCCATACGGCACTGACCAATCTCTACAGTGGCCGTCCGGCCAGGGGCATAATGACCCGTTTGATGCGTGAGTTGGGGCCTTTGGGGCAAGCGCCGGACTTTCCACTGGCGGCCAATGCCATTGCGCCGCTGCGCGCCGCGGCAGAAGCACGCGACTGCTGTGACTTCAGCCCGCTCTGGTGTGGTCAGAATCCGGAGGGATGTCGGGAAATTCCCGCCGCCGACTTGACCCGTGAGTTGATGGCGGCCTTTATCAGGGCTTGAGCTTTTTCTGGTCTAGTGTATGTAACTGGTTGTATCATTGCGAATTAGTCACTCCTGCAACCGGTGGAGTGACCCTATCTTAAGATGGACTGCAATCAAAGCTTTGACTGCGGCGTAGAGCCGCAAAAGGGAGATATAGATGAAAAAATCACTTGCTCTGGCGCTGCTGGCCCTAATGGTCAGTGCCAACGCCGCGGCGCGAGATACCATAGCCCAATATCCGGTGCAGGAACTGCTGCAGACCGAGAAGGCCAAAGAAGCCCTTTACGATGTGCCACTGTATTTTGCCACTCAGGCGCATCCGGAGATCAGCAAGAGCTATGGCGAGGTGATCACCAATAAAAAGACCAATGCCTTTGGCAAGTCAGATCGCGAAGCTTGTGAGTGGGTGATGTTGAGTGCCCTAAAGGCGTTGCAGGAGCGCGCCGAGCGTGAGGGGATGGACGCTGTGGTCAATATCCAGTCCTATTACAAGAAGCGTGAGTTTGCCAGCGAAACTGAATATGAGTGTGGTGCCGGGGCTATCATGGCCGGGGTGGCGCTGAAAGGGACCTTGGTGAAGTTCTAACGATGAAGCACTCACAGTTTTGAACGCTGAAAAAGCAGACCTGGAGTCTGCTTTTGTGGGCGAGCGGTTGGGAACCTGTTTGGTTCCCCAAAGGCGAGTGCCAGTTTAGGATTGAACGCCGAGCGTTACACCAGAACCTTGAGGTTGGCTGGACGATAATAGACAGACTTGAGCACCTTGCCCTGGCGCACTGTTTTGCCGGTCATTTCCACATCTTTGGCGCACTTGGCTATCAGGAAGTCACCCTGACGGCTACCGACAATTTCCACCCCTTGCTTGGCATAGTGGGCCACGGTGTCGGCCAGTTCTTGCTCATTGCGGCACACCTTGCTCATGTTGCTGGCATGCACTTCATCCCAGCAGGGCTCAAAGTCGATAGCTTTGTTGGCGGCAACCTGCAGCAGCAGATCTATCAGGTAGCTGATCTCCAGTCGCTCCCCGACTTGGGTGCAGCCCAAGTGCACCAAGCGTCCCATCAATACATACACGCTGTCGACTATGGCGTCG
Source organism: Shewanella sp. ECSMB14102 (assembly GCF_000813075.1). Taxonomy (NCBI): domain Bacteria; kingdom Pseudomonadati; phylum Pseudomonadota; class Gammaproteobacteria; order Alteromonadales; family Shewanellaceae; genus Shewanella; species Shewanella sp. ECSMB14102. The sequence goes on along the minus strand of NZ_JWGX01000031.1, from coordinate 59,339 downwards.
GCCTGTTCAACCTTGTCGTCGGCTTCGGCCAGTTCGGTCAGCTCTTCGCTGATAAGTGAGGTGTGCAGAGTGTCTGCCTTGGCATCTAGGGTCTCAGGAGAGTCGACCGGCAGATCGAAGGTGGTTCGGAATTCGTGAATATCCCGGTAGAGCTTGCTGTATAGCTCTTGAGTCAGCAGAGTCAGTTTCATTGCTTGGGTTCCAGCTTGGGCAAAGGAGGGGATGATAAAGAATTACCGGGTTTGAGGCAAAGTTTGGCTACTGTGCCTGTTTAAAATCTGCCTTTGCTCGGCTTGATGCTGACACCCCAGGTTGTCACCTTTGGATTTTGTGCCAAGCTGAACTTTGTATCTGGAGTTGCCCTCGGACCGTTTTTTGGGCCCTTCCCCTGAGAAGCATTAATCACACTTGAGATACAAAGTTTGAATTTTGTACATAATTACATACAATCAAATTCATAGCTTTCGGGGATGTGACATCATGGATTTGAGTGAATTTATCCTGTTGGTTGATGACGATCAGGAATTAACAGAGCTGCTGAGTGGCTTTTTGACCAAGAATGGCTTTGAGGTCCGAACCGAAGCCAATGGTGTAAATGCCGCCAGACGCATTATTGACGAACGCCCCCGATTGGTGGTGTTGGATGTCATGCTGCCAGAGATGGATGGACTTTCTATCTGTCGCGAAGTTCGTAGTCGTTATCCCGGCCCCATCCTGATGTTAACCGGGTTAGGGGATGATATTGATGAAGTTGCCGGGCTTGAAACCGGAGCGGATGACTATATTGCCAAGCCGGTTCGTTCCCGGGTGCTGTTGGCGCGTATTCGCAGCTTGCTGCGCCGCTCGGAACGACAAGAAAGCCAAGTTCAGGAACCAAGAGCAAATCAGAGTGAGACCCATTTGGCTGTCAATGGTTTGCGTCTGGACAAGCTGGAGCGGACTGCAAGTTTGAATAACCAAGATCTTGAACTTACCCTGGCCGAGTTTGAACTGCTGTGGCTTTTGAGCAAACATGCTGGCCGGACTCTCGCGCGGGATGCTATTTGCGAACACTTTAAAGAGCTGGGTTATGACAGCACACCGCGCACTATAGATCTTCGAATTTCTCATCTGCGACGCAAGATGGATGATGATCCCAAAGAACCCTCCCTAATTAAAACGATACGTGGTCAAGGCTACGTACTGACCCTGAGTTAAGATGAAAGTCTTCTTGGTAGTTTCCAGATTTCAAGGCCGTTCTGGGGCGTTAATGCCCTGGCTCTTGGGATTGTTACTGCTGATATTGCTGCCATCTTGTCAGGAAGCGGAACGTTCATCTTTGGTCTCGGATGAGCATAGTCAAATCCTCGAACTGCTTGATTTGGCTGCCGCCTCACGCCATCAAGACCCAATCAAAACCATAGACTACAGTACACAGGCTCTGCGACTACTGGAAATTGAGCCTGACCCAGGTTCCGAGGTGATGGCGCTCAGTAATCTGGCCTGGGCGAAAATGATGTTGGGGGAGTTTGCCGAGGCTGCGGACTTTGGCGAAGCTGCGTTGACTTTGGCCGAGGAGCAGCAGCAAGCTGAGATCTTGGTGGTACCGCTCAATGTCGCCGGTCTGATTTATTGGCGTCAGAGTCAGTTGGATAAGGCTCTAACCTATTATCAGAGAGCGCTTACAGTTGCCAATAGCCTGAAAAACAGTTCTTTTGAAGCGACCACCTACAACAATATGGGTCTTATCTACAGTGATAAGGCTGAATATCAGTTGGCACTGGAGTGTTTTACCAAGGCCAGGGATCTACATAGAGGACTGGACGACTCAAGAGCATTGGCGCTGGCGTTGAATAATATTGCAGGTATTCATGCGACTTTGGGCGATTTTGGTGAAGCGCTGGCAAATCAACAGGAGTCTTTGAGGATCAGGGAGCAGTTGGATGATAAGTCAGGCGTGGCGGAATTGCATCACAATATGGGGATCACTTATGAGCACATAGGTGATTTGCAGGAGGCTATGGCGCAGTTGCAATTGGGACTGCAGGGATTCGAGGCCTTGGATGACAAGACCGGAATGGCACAGGCGCTGACAGCTCTCGGGACAGTGCAGCAAAAATTGAATAGAAAGGTGGCGGCCAAGGCTGCCATGAAACAAGCTCTGATCTATGGTGAAGAGCTTAAAGACGGTAATGTCACTGCCACGGCTTTAATGAGTCTTGGTAAGCTTTCCTTGGACATGGGCGAGTATCCTATTGCCCGGCGTTATCTGGAGCGAGGCCTGGCTACAGCCGACCGATTGGGGCTGGTCGCCTTGCAAGCCCAGGGAAGGCTGAGTCTCGCTGATTATTTTTTGGCGACCAACGATGTGGATATTGCCCGTGAAAGAGCCGAGCAGGCATTGCAATTGGCGCTTGCCAGTGGCGATCGTGGTCAGCTCAGAGATACCTATGAACTCTTGTCAAAAATACATGAACGTAAAGGTAATTATCGCCAGGCGTTGTTAAACCATAAAGAGTTTAAAAGTATCAATGATGCGCTTTTTAATGCCAACTCCAGTGAGCGTCTGGCATGGCTGCGCAGTTCATTTGAAGATGAAAAACGCCAGCGACAAATCACTTTGCTGGAAGGCGAGAAAGCCTTGCAACAAGAGGTTATCAAACAACAAAAGTTTACCCGCAATCTTTGGATCGTGGCGCTGGTAGCGGCTGCGGCTATTCTGCTGCTGCTCTATGGTCGTCATAGTCAATCGCGGGTAAATCAAGCCTTGCAACGTTCGATAAAGATGCAAAGCGATCTAATGCAGGCAGTGGCGCACGAGTTCAGGGCGCCACTGGCCAGGGTGCAACTGGCTTTTGATATGCTCATCGAAGCCGAGGTGGACGAAAGGCCGCAATTGGAAGACAGGGTACTGCGGGGCCTGGAAGAGTTGGATGAGCTGATCCGTGAAATCGTCAAGCTGATTAAAGCCGAAGGCAGTCCGAGGCGAGCGCCAACAGAGTCTTTGTCGCTGGCGCCATTATTGCAAACTTTGGTGGTAAGGCAGCATCCCTTGTTCCCCGAGAAAAAGATCACCTTAACGCCAGTCGATCCTGAAATATCTGTCATTGCCAGTAAGAAGCATTTGGAATGGGCAATAAACAACTTGCTATCCAATGCATTGCGACACTGCCATCAAGAGGTTCGGCTCAGTTGTCAGCTTGAACAAGGGCAGGTGAATATCATAGTGGACGATGATGGTCCCGGGGTGCCGACTTCAGAAAGAGAACGGATTTTTGAACCTTTCATCCGTCTCGATCCCAGTCGCACCCGTGCCACCGGCGGTATAGGCTTGGGGTTGGCCATCGCCCGACGATTGGCCGAAAATAGTCGGGGGCAAATTCGTGTCGGCGATAGTCCAATGGGCGGGGCGAGATTCGAACTCGTTTGGCCCTGTTAACTTCTTGTTCCTGCTAAATATACCTGCCATCAAATTGTATTTCTTTAGATACACTTCATAACATTCCTTGCTGTTTTTAAGCGGATCTTAGCGTTCTTCAGTTTTTTACCCTGGTGAGACTCAGCTAGTTTTTGCTGCTGAGGATCCACTTTGCTTGGAGTGATGGTGTAAGAACGCTATTGTTAAAAAAGTTTCTTTTTTGTTTGAATTTTGTTTGTTTCGTGTCTAGATTGTATGTGTTCGCATACATAACGATTATAGCGAGCACTCTTAATCACAGGAGACTACAAATGAGAAAGCCGCATACTCGCTTGAGCCGATTGACTTTGGCCATGCTCTCTACTTCCCTGATGGCAGTGACGGTTCCGTCACTTGCCGCCAAGAAACTGGAACCCAAACAAGACTTCGATAATGCCTCTGTTATTGTTAAATTCAAAGAAACCGCAAAGAAAGCGGACCGTAAGCAGTTAATGGCTCAATTCGGTTCTTCATTCAAAGATAAAAACCATGATGGCGTTGATGATCGATTTCGCCATATTGCCAAGGGTCGACTGGCTGAATTGACAGTTCCCCGGGGGCTGGATGCCCGCGCTATGGTGGAACGGCTCAAGCACAACCCCCACATCGAATACGCTGAACTCAACCACAGATTTTATCCTTCGGTTATCCCCAACGATCCAAGCTACGGCCAGTTGTGGGGTATGCCAAAAATCAATGCGGAGCAGGCCTGGGAGATGGAAATGGGCTCGCGAGAGGTAGTCGTTGGGGTGATAGATACAGGTTTTGACTACACTCACCCGGATCTGCGAGACAATATTTGGGTGAATCCCAATGAGGTCCCCAATAACGGTATCGACGACGATGGCAACGGTTATATTGATGATATTCACGGTATTTCAGCCATTAATGATAACGGCAATCCGCAGGATACCCATTACCATGGTACTCATGTTGCGGGAACCATAGGGGCGACCGGCAATAATGGCTCGGGAGTGGTTGGGGTCAACTGGAATACTGCCATGGTAGGTTGCTCTTTCCTGGGTAACCAAGGTGGTACCACGGCAGATGGTATTCAGTGTATTGATTACATGGTTGATTTGAAAAACCGTGGCGTAAATATCCGAGTGTTGAACAACTCCTGGGGCGGTGGCTCATTCAGCCAAGCTTTGGAAGATGCTATTACGGCAGCCAATAATGCCGATATTCTGTTTGTCGCCGCGGCCGGTAATGATGCGATTGATAATGATGTCAATGACAGCTGGCCCGCCAACCATGATGTACCCAATGTGATGGCCATTGCCTCTACTACTCGCGATGATGAAATGTCTTACTTCTCTCAGTGGGGGCTTAATACGGTTGATATGGGGGCTCCAGGCTCGGATGTTTATTCCACTGTTCCAGGGAGTGATTACAATACCCTGAGCGGGACTTCCATGGCGACTCCCCATGTGGCAGGGGCTGCCGCTTTGATTTTGGCCGCCGATCCAACCCTGACTACGGCCGATGTCAAGAATATCTTAATGTCTTCCGGTGACCCCATTGCCGCATTGGAAGGTAAAACCGTGACAGGTAAGCGCTTGAACCTGGAGAGTGCCTTGAACATGGCCGGTGCCGGTGGTCCTGGTTATTATCTGCTGGTGAGTCCTGCCAGTCGCACTGTGAACCAAGACTCGTCTGTGACCTTTGATATCGACATGAACGCCGTGGGTGGCTATAACGGCAATGCCAGTTTCAGTGCTGATGTGCCAGCGGGCTTGAATGCAGCGGTGAGCTTCTCCAGTAACACAGTACCGGCCGATGGTCGCACCACAATGACAGTCTCCACAGATGTCAATACTACCCTGGGCAATCACATCATTACTATTAATGCAGTTGATGGTGATATCCACAAGAGTATCGATGTCAGTCTGCTGGTGTATCCTGCCGGTACGTTCAGCACTACCTACAGCAATGAAAATCCGCTGGCGATCCCCGATGACAATGCCGATGGTGTAAGTAGCGTAATCAATGTACCAATCAACCTGACATTGACGGACCTCGTGGTCAATCTGGACATAGCACATACCTATATAGGTGATTTGCTGGTGACTTTGACTTCGCCCAGCGGTCGCACAGTTACCCTGCATAATCGTACCGGCGGCAGTGCTGATAACCTGGTAGCCAGTTATGCAGTGGAAGACTTTGATCTGGAAGAGGCTTTAGGTGATTGGATTCTTCACGTCACAGATTCAGGATTCCGTGATACCGGTACTCTCAAAAGTTGGAGCATGGATGTTACAGGTGGATCTCAGCCTGGTACCAATCTGCCTCCTACAGTGACTATAGGTGCTAACCTGCAAAATGCTCTATATTTGCCGGGTGATGTAGTCAATTTCGTTGCTGATGCAACCGACTCAGAAGATGGTGATGTTCGTGCCTCACTGGTGTGGACTTCCAGCCTCGATGGTCAAATCGGCACAGGTGGAAACTTCTCCCGCTCGGATTTGAGCCAGGGGACTCACCAGATCACAGTGACAGCCTTTGACAGTCAAGGTGTGGTGAGCAGCCGTGAGTTCTTTCTGTACATTGTTAGTGACGGCACCGTTGTTTCCTATGAGGACAGCAGGGTTCAATCCATCCCTGATATGGGAAGTGTGGTAGCTGAGATTAATGTTCCCCTTGGTGTGAAGATCAAGGACATGAGCCTGTTTGTGGATATTATGCATGGCTTCAACAACGACTTGTTGATCCATTTGGTGTCTCCGAACGGTACTACGGTTGAGATCTTCGATGTGCGCGGTCCGAACGATAACTACCGCGATCTGATTAAAACATTCTATCCTGTTGAGTTTAATGGAGAAGTAGCTACAGGTATTTGGCAATTGGTCATTAGGGATGAATGGAGCGGTGACGCAGGTCGACTGAACAAATGGAGTTTGACTTTTACCCACGACGGTATTGGTAGCACACCTGTTAACGCAGCTCCGGTTGTTGGTATTAGCGCTCCAGTGGGGGGCAGCAGTTTTATTGAGGGTGACACTGTGGCCTTTATGGGCTCTGCCAACGATGCGGAAGATGGTGATGTAGCTAATACCCTGGAGTGGACATCCGATCTGGATGGCCTGATTGGTCAAGGCGCGTCCTTTAGCACCAACAGCCTGAGCGTGGGGCAGCATACAGTGACGGCCAGCGCAGCCGATAGCCAGGCTGCCAATGGTGTGGCCCTGGTAACTTTGACAGTGGAAGCTGCGCCTGTGAATGAATTGCCAAGCGCAGAGTTCAGCTTCCAGGTGAATCATCTGGATGTGAACTTTGCCGATGCTTCCGGTGATAATGATGGGGCTGTGGTCGCTTGGGCTTGGGACTTCGGTGATGGCAATATTTCATCACTGGCCAATCCAAGCCACAGTTATGCCTCTGGTGGTAGCTATGAGGTGACGCTGACAGTGACAGACAACAGTGGCGCCAGTCACAGCATCAGCAAGCAGGTGAGCGTTGCCGCGGCTATCAGCCTCAGTGGTGCCGGCAGTACAGACGGTAGCAAGGTGAATGTCAACTTGAACTGGAATGGCTCGTCAGCCCGAGCTATCGACATTTATCGTGATGGTCAACTGATCGACAGTACCCGAGATAGAGGCAGCTATAAGGAACGTTTCAACAGCAGTGCCGAAAGCTTTGAATACAAGGTATGTGAAGCTGGCAGCAATATCTGCTCTGAACTTATCACTGTGACCCCTGAGTTAAGCCGCAAAGGAAAAGGTAAGTAACCTATTTGGTTTGTATTGAAAGCCGCCTTAGTTAAGGCGGCTTTTTTTGTTTTCAGTGTTAAGACCGGCTTACAGAATGAAGCGACTCAGATCTTCATCCTGAACCAGGTTGTCCAGGTGAGCATCGACATATTCGGCATCGATAACAAACTTGCTGCCGGACTTGTCGCTGGCCTCGAAAGAGATGTCTTCCATCAGCCGCTCCATCACAGTGTGCAGCCGACGGGCGCCAATGTTTTCGGTACGCTCGTTGACTTGCCAGGCGGCCTGGGCGATACGGTCGATACCCGACTCGGTAAATTCGATGCTGACTCCTTCGGTGCCCATCAAGGCCACATACTGCTCGGTGAGCGAGGCGTGGGGCTCGGTGAGGATCCGTTTGAAGTCGGAGGCGGTCAGGGCATCCAGCTCGACCCGAATCGGCAGACGGCCCTGCAGTTCGGGGATCAGATCCGATGGCTTGCTCATCTGGAAGGCGCCGGAGGCGATAAACAGAATGTGGTCTGTCTTTACCATGCCGTGCTTGGTGTTGACTGTGCAGCCTTCCACCAGCGGCAAAAGGTCACGCTGTACCCCTTCGCGGGACACATCCGGGCCTGAGGTTTCGCCGCGCTTACAGATTTTGTCTATCTCATCGAGGAACACTATGCCGTGCTGCTCGACCAGCTCAATAGCCTGCTCTTTGAGATCTTCCTGGTTGACCAGCTTGGCGGCTTCCTCTTCGACCAGTTGCTTGTAGGCATCCTTGATCTTGAGTTTCTTGCGCTTGCTCTGTCCCTGACCCATGTTCTGGAACAGGCTCTGCAGCTGGTTGGTCATCTCTTCCATACCGGGAGGCGACATGATTTCGACGCCAATTTGCGGCGCCGAGACATCGATTTCGATCTCTTTGTCGTCCAACTGGCCTTCACGCAGTTTCTTGCGGAACACCTGGCGGGTGTGGGACTTGTCCTCGGTTTCCGGATCCCATTCACTCTTTGGCTTGGGCAGCAGGGCATCGAGAACCCGCTCCTCGGCGGCTTCTTCGGCGAGGGAGCGGCACTTCTTCATCTGCTGCTCGCGGGTCAGTTTGACCGCGGCGTCGGTGAGATCGCGGATGATCTGCTCCACTTCCTTACCCACATAGCCCACTTCGGTGAACTTGGTCGCTTCAACCTTGATGAAAGGCGCATTGGCCAGCTTGGCCAGACGGCGGGCGATCTCTGTCTTACCGACACCGGTTGGGCCTATCATCAGAATATTCTTCGGGGTCACTTCCTGGCGCAAGCCGGCATCCAGCTGCATGCGGCGCCAGCGGTTACGCAGGGCTACTGCGACAGAGCGTTTGGCCTTCTGTTGGCCTATGATGTGCGCGTCCAGTTCGTGGACGATTTCGCGGGGTGTCATTTCAGACATAATACTTCCTCACGCTCGGGATCAGTAATTCAGTTCTTCTATAGTCTTGAACTGGTTGGTAAATACGCAGATATCGCCGGCTATGGTCAGCGACTTCTCGGCAATATCACGGGCACCCAGTTCGGTGTTTTCCAGCAGCGCCAACGCCGCGGCCTGGGCATAGTTGCCACCTGAGCCTATGGCGATAAGATCATGCTCCGGCTGCACCACATCGCCATTACCTGTGATGATCAGTGAGCTTTCATGATCGGCCACCACCAACATGGCTTCGAGTTTTCTCAGGGCTCTGTCACTGCGCCAGTCTTTGGCCAGTTCGACCGCCGACTTCATCAAATGCCCCTGATGCATCTCCAGTTTGGCCTCGAAGCGTTCAAACAGGGTAAAGGCATCGGCGGTGCCACCGGCAAAACCGGCCAATACTTTATTGTGGTACAGGCGGCGTACTTTGCGGGCATTGCCTTTCATCACAGTGTTGCCCAGAGACACTTGGCCGTCACCGGCGACAACAACCTGATTATTACGGCGTACAGATACGATAGTGGTCACGATAGATCCTCTTCTCGGGCGGACGGCGCGTCCGTCATGGGTCAAATCCCCAGGGGCTGCTGCATGAAACGGCCCATTGGGGGCACAGCAAGGCCAACTAATGAGGTGATAGTTTTCTATATGGGGTTGGGGACAGGAATATCAAGTGCCCGGCAGCGGCTTTCGTGCTGAAAAACAAAAAGGCTGCAAATCTTATTGTTTGCAGCCTTTAAATTGAGGAGGGGAGTTTAATCTTCCCAGAACCAGATCATACAGCCGTTGAGACCGGCTCTTTGCAGCACGTGGCGCTGCCGCTCGGCATCGCGCTTGCTGTCATAGGGGCCGAGTACCACCTTGTACCAGACACCACTGGTGCCTTGCACCTTGCGCACCTGGGCTTCAAGCCCCTGGAAGGCGATCACGGCTTTCATCTCGTCGGCCTGGGATTGCACCCGGAAGGAACCGCACTGCATCTGATAAGGGCGAGATGGCTTGTTGCTCTCTTCCGGCAGATCCACTTCTACCTGTTTGTTTTCCAGCTCCTTGAGGTAGGTCCACTCCTCTTTGGGCTTGGGCGGCAAGGCGTTGGGGTCTTTCTTCTGTGGCACCGGCTTAGTCTGTGGCTGAGGCTTAGCCACTTCGGCCTCGGGGGCGCTGCTCTTCAGGCTCCAGAGGAAATAGCCAAAGCCGGCCACCACGGCCACTACCACCACAAGCAACAGCACAGGAAAGCCTTGCCTGGGCTGCGGTTGCTTGCGAGCGCCTCGCTTGGCTGGCTTGCGGGGCTTGGGTTTGCTATTGGCGTAATCGCGTCCCATGGATTACATGCGCTCCAGAGTCTCGATACCCAGCAGTGACAGGCCCTGCTTAAGGGTCTTGGCGGTCAACTGAGACAGCAGCAGACGGCTGTGCTTCTGGGTTTCGTTATCGGCCGCCAGCACGGGGCAGGCTTCGTAGAAGCTGGAGAAGGCTCCGGCCAGTTCAAACAGATAACCACAAAGTACATGGGGTTGGCCCTTGTCGACCATACGGGCAAGGATTTCACCGAACTGGGCCAGCTTGTTGCCCAGCTCTTTTTCCTTGTCGTGTTCCAGAGCGATAACGGCATTGCTCAGATCCACATCTTCGGCCCGCTTGAAGATCCCGGCAACCCGGGTATAGGCGTACAGCAGGTATGGCGCTGTGTTGCCTTCAAAGCTCAGCATCTGATCGAAGCTGAAGATATAGTCGCTGGCGCGGTTCTTCGACAGATCGGCGTATTTCACCGAGGCGATGCCCACCACTCGGGCGATTTCGGCCAGAGTGTCTTCGTCCATGTCGGGGTTCTTGCTGCGTACCAGCTCCAGCGCCCTGACATTGGCTTCATCGAGCAGGTCCACTAGTTTCACCACCCCGCCGCTGCGGGTCTTGAATGGGCGGCCATCTTCACCGTTCATGGTGCCAAAGCCCATGTGTTCCAGTGTCATTTCCGGGCGCACAAAACCTGCGGTGCGGGCCAGGCTGAACACTTGCTGGAAGTGCAGCGCCTGGCGCAGATCTACGAAGTAGAGGGCGCGATCGGCATGCAGGGTACCCGAGCGATAGCGCATGGCCGCCAGGTCTGTGGTGGCATAGAGATAGCCGCCATCGGCCTTCTGAATGATCACCGGCAGGGCTTCACCGTCTTTGTTACGGAATTCTTCCTGGAATACCACCTTGGCGCCGTTACTTTCAGACAGCAAGCCTTGGGCATCCAGATCTTTGACCACCTGTTCCAGATCGTCGTTGTAAGCACTTTCACCATGGACATCGGCGCGGGTCAGGCTGACGCCCAGGCGCTGATATACGTCATGGCAGTGGCTCAGAGAGATATCGTTGAACTCACGCCACAGCTTGTTGCAGTACTCGTCACCGGATTGCAGCTCGACTACCAGCTGGCGGGCGCGGGTGGCAAATTCGGCCGACTCGTCGAAACGCAGTTTGGCAGCACGATAGAAGCTTTCCAGATCCGACAACTCCAGGTTGGCGTTTTCGCCATTTTGCGCCCGCAGCTCTTCCATATAGGCCAGCAACATGCCGAACTGGGTACCCCAGTCGCCGACGTGGTTTTGGCGGATCACCTTGTGACCGAGAAACTCCAGCGCCCGCACAACGCTGTCGCCAATGATGGTGGAGCGCAGGTGACCTACGTGCATCTCTTTGGCGAGGTTAGGGGAGGAGTAGTCCACTACCACGGTTTGCGACTTGGGCAGACTCACACCCAGATGCTCGTCGGCCAGTGCCGCCTGCAGCTGTTTGGCCAGGGCATTGTCATCTATAAAGAAGTTGATAAAGCCGGGGCCGGCTATCTCTACCTTGGCCACATGGCCTGAGGCAGGCAGGTTGTCGATGATCAGTTGTGCCAGTTCCCGAGGTGGTTTGCCGGCAGCCTTGGTCAGCATCATGGCCAGGTTGGTGGCCAAGTCGCCGTGACTCTTATCCTTGGTTCGGTCTACCTGAATCCTTGGCGCAGTCTCTTCGGGGATCAACCCCTGTTGTTTCAAAGTGGCTACTGTCTGTTCAAGCAAAGATTGGATATGTGATTTCATTGGCGTTTTATCGACACTGACTGATAAAGGTTAAAAGGGGAATAACCGCACATTCTAGCGCTTTCGGCAGTAACATTGCTATCACCAGTATGGTTTTATCAGCAAATTTTGTTGTTGTCTGGGTTTGCGGTTGCCTGTGACCTTTTAAGATCACTGTTATTGATAAAGAGGGATGAATCTTTGTTTAAGAATCACTGATTTTCGTTTTTGGGGAGTATGATGTCGATCCTGTCTTCCCCCCAAGTGCCGATTTTGCTATCGGTATGTGTCGATAGTTTCAATGGAGATATAGATGCTGGACTCCATCACCACAGTGTTACAAGCCATTTGGCAACAGGATTTTACCGCGCTGCATGCTCCGGGTATCGCCCTGAGTATCTATGTGTGCATCTTCAGTTTTATTTTCCTGGAGAGTGCTTTGCTGCCGGCGGCCCCCTTGCCTTGCGACAGTGTGGTCATACTCTCAGGCACCCTGGCGGCCATGGGGATCCTCAACCCTTGGCTGGTGTATCTGTTGCTGTTTGCGGCGGCCGCAGGCGGCAGCTATTTGGCATTTGTTCAGGGGCGGCTGCTCAATCGTCTGCCCAGGGTGCAGGGCTGGGTCTACAAGGTGCCGCCCGACAGTCTGGCGGCAGTGGATAAACTCCTTGGTCGTCATGGGCTGGTGGCACTCTTCTGCGCCCGTTTTCTGCCGTTGGTGCGTTCGCTGCTGCCTTTGGTGATGGGCGTGCGCATGGCCTGTATCAAGACCTTCTATTTTTTTGCGGCCCTGAGCGCCTTCTTCTGGGTGGGACTGTTGGTATCACTGGGCTATATGATGCCGTTTCTGCCGGAGCGGATCAGCAAGCTGTTGACCATGGCGTTGATGGCGGCGCCGGTGATTACTCTGGTATTGGTGCTCGGCAGTTGGCTGACCTATAAGCTGCTGCGCAAGCCGCAGGATAGGCAGGGGCCTCACGGTCAATTCTGAGCTGGATTAAAGCTGTTAAAGGGAATTGGAGCAGATCCTGCGGACTCTTATCAGTTACAGCAGATCCTGCGGATCTCGATCCAGACTCCAGCGGCAGCGCTTGGCCTCGGGCAGCTGTTCGGCCTGAGGTAACAGCTGTTCAAACACCTGTTGCAGCCTGCGTCTGTCCTTGGCCTGGGCCAACAACTGGCGCCGATACTTGCCGGCCTTGCGATCCAGCGGCGCCGGCAGCGGGCCTATCACTTCAAAATCCTTGTCCATGGGTAACATGGCGGCAAAGGCCGCCAGAAAGGCATCAGCATCCTCGGCGCGGTGGGATTCGGCGCGGATCAGCACCATATGCCAGGCCGGGGGCAACAGTGCCTGCTGGCGCTCATTGAGCTGGCTGCGGGCAAACTCGCCATAGCCTCTGTGAAGCAGGTCCCTGAGTAAGGGGTTGTCGCTCTGATGAGTCTGCAGCAGCACAGTGCCCGGCTTGCTGGCGCGACCGGCGCGACCGGCTACCTGGGTATAGAGTTGGCCGAAGCGCTCAGGGGCCCGAAAATCGGCGCTGAACAGGGCGCCATCCACATCGAGTAGTCCCACTAGGGTGACATCGGGAAAGTGATGTCCCTTGGCCAGCATCTGGGTGCCTACCAATATCTTGTATTCGCCGCGATGAATGGCGTTTAAGTGCTGTTCCAGCGAGCCTTTGCGGCTGGTGGTATCCCGGTCGATTCGCACCACGGGATACTCGGGAAATTCCTTGCTGAGCGCCGCCTCCAATTGCTCCGTGCCTATGCCCTGCCCCTGCAACATGGTGCTGCCGCAGTTGTGGCACTGGCGTGGAATTGCATACTGGTTGCCGCAGTGGTGGCAGCGAATTTCGCCGAGGGATTGGTGCAGGGTGAAAAATGCATCACAGCGATCGCACTCGTGCAGATGGCCACATTCGTGGCACAGCAGGGCAGGGGCAAAGCCGCGGCGATTGAGAAACAGCAACACCTGGTTACCGGCCTGCAGATGCAGGCGCATCTCGTTCAGCAGCGGTTGTGACATGCCCGCCTGCAGGGGTTGGTTGCGGATATCTATCAGTCCCTGGCGCACCTTGAGGGCATTGCCGGCACGCTCTCCCAATTGCAGATGCTGATAGCGGCCGCTGAGGGCGTTTTGCAGGCTCTCCAGCGACGGTGTCGCGCTGCCCAGCAGTACAGGAACCTGCTCCAGGTGGCCGCGCATGACGGCCAGATCCCTGGCGTGATAACCCACGCCTTCCTGCTGTTTGAAACTGCTGTCGTGTTCCTCATCGAGAATGATGATCCCGGGCCAGGCCATGGGAGTGAACAGCGCCGAGCGGGTGCCGATTATGATAGCCGCCTCGCCACTGCGGGCCAGGCGCCAGGCGTCGAGGCGCTGCTTGTCGGTCAGGCCGGAATGGATCACGGCAACCGTGACTTTGAATCTGCGTTTGAACCTGTTAATGGTTTGCGGCGTCAGGCCGATTTCCGGCACCAGGATCAGCGCCTGCTTGCCAGCCTTGAGTATGGTTTCCAGTACCGCCAGATAGACTTCTGTCTTGCCTGAGCCTGTGATCCCTTCCAGCAAGCTGCACTGATAGCCGCTCTGGGCATTGAGGCTGGCGACCGCCACGGCTTGCTCCGGGTTGAGCCTGTGAGCTTCTTCCCCCAGTTCAAGCTTTTGCCGCCATTCAAGATTGGCGCTGACTGACCGTTCTCTCTGCTCGGCCCAGCCCTTGTCCAGCAGCCCCTTGATGGCACTCTTGCTCAGCTCCAGCGCGTTGACCTCTTCAGTGGTCAGTTCCCCCAGTTTGAGCTGTTGCAGCAGTTTGCGTTGGGCGGGAGCCCGTTTCAACGACTCCAGTGTGGCCTCCTGGCCCGCACTGGTCAGACACAGATAACTGATTTTCTCCGGCGCGGCATCGGCACCCTTGCGCAGCGCCACCGGCAGGGCCTGGGTCAACATCTGCCCCTGGCTGCAGAAATAGTATCTGGCGGCCCAGAGGGTCAGTTGGTACAGCGCCGGTGGCAGCAATGGCGCGCTGTCCAGCACTTGATATACCGGCTTGAGTTGTTTGGGCTCGAGTTCGCACTCATCACTCAGGCCTGTCACCAGGCCTATGAGTTGCTGGCGGCCAAAGGGCACCCGCACCCGCATCCCCGGCTCGAGTGGCCAGGGACAGGCTTTGGGCATCAGGTAACTGAAGTTCTGCCGCATGGGAACGGGAAGGGCAACTTCGACAAACTGCGGCATAGTCAGAATTTTCGCAAATGATCACGGCACATGTTGCCCGTCAGTTTACTCAGGCTAGAATGAGAGAACCAGCCCCGGAAACAAAAAGCTGCAAAAACCGCAGCTTGAATCTGCTGACTTAACGAATCCAAACCAAAGAACTTAAGCCAGAGAACCTAAGCCAGAGAGCCTAAGCCCGAGGATCCAAGCCGGATAGCTTAAACTGGGTAATTTAAAATCAAACAGAGAGGATAGGGATGAGAGCGGGTTTACTGATGCTTGTACTCATGTTGCTAACGTCTGTTACCAGAGCAGAAACCGCCCATGTCAGTATCAATCAAAGAATGTTTGAGCTTGGGCACCTGCCCATGCTCAAGGTCAATGTGGTGGCCGACAGTGAGGATATGACTCGGCTGGAGTTTATTGTCAGGCAGCAAGGTGCGGCGGAAAAACTCATGGTGCAACCCATTAACCGTTACATGGTGTTGCTGCTGGGGATAGATGAAGTGACCGACAAGCAGGCAGAATTGTTGGTGCGGGAATACCGAATCAATCGCTGGCATGAACTCAAACGCTTGCCCTTGTTCGATACCTCAGTGCCTGTGGCGCTGCGTTCCAACCGTGCCCGGGTCTTTGGTGAGCAGATGCCGAGTGAGTCACAGCGGGCTGCAGTGCAAGCCACAACAGGAGCAAGCGAAGCTGTGCAATTGTCAGCCGTTCAAGCTCAAAGGGTTCAAGAGGTCGCCGTTCAAGCCGATGCCGAGCCTCAAAGTCCTGGTATGTCCTCGGCCTCTCAAGCCGTTGCCGCGCCAGACTCACAGGTGAAGGCGCCGCCAATTGAGAAGCGTGAGCAGGGATGCATGCTGGATTTCGATGGTACGGAAACCCTCTGGCGGGTGGCCAGCCGCTATGCCGAGAACAACCATACCCATGTCTATGGCGCCATGCTGGCTATTTTTGAGGCCAATCCCAAGGCCTTCAGCCGCGGTAATATCCGCAACCTTCGCAGTGATGCCAAGCTGCACTGCCCCAGTAGCCGCTTGCTGCAGTCCTATGAGGATAAAGCCGCGGCCAAAGAAAAGTTCGAGCAGATGTAGTCACCTACTTGTCAGCGCTGGGCAGATACTGTACTATTCTGCGCCCTGAACTTTTGATATTAACCGCATGTGGTGTCCGACTTCGGGTTGGAAGAGCGACATGGCCTTAACTTGAGGTAACCCCAATGAAACCAGGTATCCATCCTGAATACGCAGAAATCACTGCAACTTGTACTTGTGGCAATGTCATCAAAGTAAACTCTACTGCAGGCAAAGCTCTGCACTTGGACGTTTGCGGTGCATGTCACCCTTTCTACACTGGTACTCAGAAAGTTGTTGATACCGGTGGTCGTATCGACAAGTTCAACAAGCGTTTCGGTATGCTGGGCAAGAAGTAATTGCCACTGCAACCAATCGAAAAGGCGTCCATGGGACGCCTTTTTTGTTGCTTCAGGAGTCATGCTGTTGTGACTCAGTTCGGAGGCTTCCTGGTTAATGAGAGTTTGATGTTGAGTAGTGTTTGCCGTCGGGCCTGTTATCTAGAGATGTGAGTGTTACACCCTGGGTTCTAGGGGAATTGCAGTGAGCCACGCATTGCATCCAGTAGCCGATGCAGGGCACACATGGGACTTGTTCACAGCTTCCTTATGTTCAATATTTACGGGAGTGATACCTCTTATTTGCATGCTTTTTATCCCATCCGACAAGTTAACTCAGAGTGCTGATGGAACTTGTTAAAACCTTTCTTATTCCTAATCCTGAAAATAAAGTTATTTATTAAATAATAAAATACTTATCAATAATTGAAATAATATATGTCCTATATGATTTTCATTCTCATATTCGTTGTTTATGTTTTAATAATACATATTTTTTGAGTCTTTTTAAATTGTGATTCATATCAATCATGCAATTATTATGCAGCTATTTCGTTGTTACATTCTTTTTCGTTAATTATTTCAATATCTACCCATTTGGTTAACGACTTTGTTTTTTTTAATTGTTATTCAAAATGTTATCTTTGGTCAATTTATTGGCTTTTATTGGTTGTAATGTGGTTTTGAGTGATCTGTGTCATATTGTTGTGTTGTTTTATACGTTCATCCCAAATTTGAGATATGGAAATGCAACATTTGATAATTCGAAAAGTGAATGCCTTAGAATTGTGTTTGGGAGAAAACTGTCTCCTTTTTAAGTGAAATAGATAATAAAGGCCGGAGAATGATTAAATCTATCAATAAAGGCTGGAGTTTTTGCCTATATGCGCTAAGCGCTGTCTTATTGTTTTCAACTGCTTTGGTTCAGGCTACCCCTTGGGATAATTTAACTGCAACCGAGCTTGAACAGCAATTAACTGAAAAGTTCAGTGATGGGAAATATTCCCCTAAAGGCGCTGATTCCTGTCTGATGTGCCATAAAAAAGATCCCAAAGTTATGGCGCTGTTTAAAGGAACCCATGGCGGGATGAATAATAGCCGTTTACCTATGGCTGGACTTCAATGTGAAGCTTGTCATGGCCCCATGGGTAAGCATAACCGTGGCGGTAAGGAGCCTATGATAAGCTTCGGCCCGGAGTCCAAACTCTCAGCTGAAAGTCAGAATAGTGTTTGCCTTGATTGTCACCAGAATACGGAACAGATGGCTTGGCACAACAGTTTGCATAATCTGGAGCAGGTAGCCTGCGCCGATTGCCATCAGGTGCATGCCGCCGAAGACCCCATGCTCAATCCTTTGCGGATTAACGAGGCCTGCACCAGCTGCCATACTCGTGCCAAGGCCGATATGAGCAAGCGTTCATCCCATCCGCTCAAGTGGGATCAGATGACCTGTATCGATTGCCACAACCCTCATGGTTCCTTGACCGAAAGTGCACTGAAACAGAGCAGTATCAATACCACTTGCTATGAATGTCATGCCGACAAGCGTGGCCCTGTATTGTGGGAACATGCTCCTGTGGTGGAAAACTGCGCCAACTGCCACAACGCTCACGGCAGTGTGAACGAAGCCTTGTTGAAAGCCCGGGTACCCCAGTTATGTCAACAATGCCATGCCGACGATGGTCATGCCTCAAGAGCTGTATCTCAAAGTGGTATTAACGCTTTTGGCTCCGGCAAGAGTTGTTTGAACTGCCACAGCCAAATCCATGGTTCTAATCATCCAGCCGGCAGTGTGCTGTCCCGTTAAGCAGGAGTGTTGAAGATGAGATTTCCTTTGAATCTGTTGACTGTGGCACTACTGGGTGTTTCAGGAACTGTTGTGGCTGCCGATTTTGGGGTTAGCCGTGCCAATACAGATAAGGTCAATACTGCCGGTTTTCAATGTCGGCAGTGTCAGTTGACGCCAGGCTTGGCCGGTGAGGCTACAGTGAATGCCGGGTACAACGACAGTGATGATATCCACAGCGGTAATGCTTTTGGTGATGATCATGATGGTATCGTCGCCAGTGTCGATGCTGCACTTGGTTACCGCACCGAAAACGGGTATCGCAGCCAACTGCGGGCCCATAATTTGGGTCAGGATAACGGCTTTGTCAGCCTTAAAAGCGGTCGCCCCGGCAAGTACCAGATGACGCTGGATTATCGCAGCTTGACCCGTTATGAGAACGGCAACGTTGGCACCGGACTTTGGCATAACCAGGGTATGCTGCAACCCGATGATACCCTGCGTTACCTGGATCTGGAACTGGAGCGGCAGCAGGCTGGAATAGGCTTTCGCTATGACTTCGGTCAATTGGCCCAAATCGGTGACCTGAGCAGCTATGTTCGCTATGACAGAGAAGAAAAACAGGGCCACCGCAGTGCCAGTTTGATGACTCCAAGGCCGGTCAACTTCGCTTTGCCGGTGGATGAGAGCAACGACAAGTTGCGGGCCGGGTTACAGCTCAGCGGCGACAATTGGTTTACTGAATTGGCGTATCAAGGTAGCCAATACAAGAATGACATCAACAATTTAAGTCTGCCTTATGCCAGTGATATCTACAGCGCCGCACCGGACAATCAGGCCCATCAACTGACATTGAACGGCCAGTACCGGTTGAGCAACACGGTGATCAGCGGCCGGGCAATTGCCGGACGGATGATCCAAGATGAAGGCCTGATCCAGATGACGGGAAATCCGCTGCAAAGCTGGGATGGTCAGGTAGATACCCTGGACGCCAATCTGGCCGTCAGCACCTTGGTCAATAGTCGTTTGCGCCTGGGGGGACAATTGGATTACCGCAAGCGCGACAATGATTCTACTGTTGCCGAATTTGTGCAGCTTGAATTCAACCCAGTCAGTGGCGCTATTCGGCAAAATCCTTTGCTGGATTCTGAACGTCAGGCACTGAAACTCAATGCCAGCTACCGCTTGGCGCCGGGTTACCGACTCCAGACTGGTTACGACTTCAAACAGCTTGATCGCAGCTATGGTGAGCGGGAAGAAACCCGTGACCACAACCTGTGGGCCAAGCTGGGTATGCAGCTTTTTACTCCGCTGAAGCTTGATCTGAAAGCCAGTTTTGGTGAGCGGGATGGCAGCCGCTATGAGGCGGCCGAACTGACCTCCAGCGAAACCCAGAGCCTGCTGCGCAAGTATCACCTGGCTGATCGACGCCGGACCGCAATGGAACTTGGGTTGCAGTACACACCGTTGAGCTGGATGACGTTGGACCTGAACAGTCACTATGCCTTTGATGATTATCAAGAAACAGTCATTGGTCTTACTGAATCCCGCGATTATGGCTATGACCTGAACCTGACAATGCAGTTGAGTAAGCAACTGAGTGTTTACGGTTTCGTTGGCCAGCAGTGGATTGCATCGAAACAGAGTGGCGACCAAAGCGCGACTTGGTATGGCGACATCGATGACAGCTTTATCAACCTTGGGGCAGGTATCGCCTATAGCGGCTTGCTGGACGACCGCCTGACCTTGGGGGCTGACTATCAATTTGCCGATTCCGAGGGGGAAACCTGTATTGGAAGCGCTCAGTACGATGACTATTACAGTTTTAATCATAGTGTTGAGCTATACGGCCGCTACCACTTGAATGATGCCATGGCTCTGAAAGTGTCGTACCGGTACGAGCGTTACTTCGATACCGATGGCAGCGATGTCGGTATTGATGCCGTCACCGGCCTGACTACTTTGGGCGTATTGAATTATAACTATAACGCCCATCAGCTGATGTTCTCTTTCAGCTACCTGTTGCCTTGAGCAAACTTAAATCGTGAGGATAAATATAATGGAACGCAGAAGTTTCTTGAAAATGAGTGCCGCCCTGGGTTGCGCTGCAACAGTGTCTGGCTGTAATTCCAGCTCTGATGACGCCAATGTTGTCCCGCCAAAGCCACCTGTCAGTGATGAGCAGATAAACTGGTCATCCTGCTTGGTTAACTGTGGCTCCAACTGTCCGATTAAAGTGTTCAGTCGTGATGGCATTATTACCCGGGTAGAGACAGATCATGAGGTAGAAGATGTCTACGGTCTTCATCAAATTCGTGCCTGCGCCCGTGGTCGTTCGTTGCGCCAACGTGCATATGCACCGGATCGCCTGAAAACACCAATGAAACGGGTAGGGGAAAGGGGAGAAGCCAAGTTTGTGCCGATCACCTGGGATGAAGCAACTCAAACCATCGCAGATAATTTGCAGCGGGTGATTAATCAATATGGTAACAAGGCCGTATTCCGCAGTTATGGCTCAGGCGCCTATTATGGCTTTGCCTCCAATGCCTGTTTTAACCGCTTGTTTAACCTGGTAGGTGGTTGCCTTAACGCTTACGGCAACTACTCTTGGGCTCAGCAGATGGAAGCGGCCAAACATACTTTCGGGACAGGGAGTACTCAAGGCTCGTCGACCATAACTCTGGAACACAGTGACTTTTTCCTGGGCTTTGGTTACAACCCAAGTGAAATTCGTCAATCCGGATCGGGTGAAGGGTACGACTACCTGCAGGCCTTGATGAAAAATAATGGCCTTAAAGTGGTGATGATTGATCCTCGCTATACCGATTCTATGCTGGGCAAAGAGTCCATGTGGTTGCCTATTCGTCCCGGAACCGATGCGGCGTTTGCCGAAGCTGTTGCTTTCGAGATGATCAGCACTGGTTGGGTAGATGCCAATTCACTTGGCTTTATCAATGAATATGCAGTGGGGTATGACGCGGCCTCCATTGAGAAACAAAAAGCACTGTTTGCTGCCAGCAGTGATGCCAAAGAGCAAGAATATGCGGCCTGTATGGACAGCAGCGATAACTACCATGATTACATCATGGGGGTTGGTAAGTTTGCCGCTCAAGGCGCGCGCACGCCCGAATGGGCCGAGAAAATTACCGGCATCAGCGCTGCTTATATCCGTCAGGTGGCCGAAGATCTGATGAATGCCAAGGCTCCCTATATCGTGGCCGGTGCCGGGGTTAACCGCCAGGCCAACGGTGAACAGAGTATGCGTGCCCTGTATATGCTTTCTGTACTGACAGGTAAGCTGGGTACTCTGGGGGCGTCCAATGGTGAGCTGCCTTATATGAGCAGCATGTCACGTGCAGGTATTCCTACGGGTTCCAACCCGGTTAAGGAAGCTATCTCCTTCTTTACCTGGACTGAAGCGATTGAAAACGGTGAGAATTTTACTGCACGTACTCACGGTATTCGCGGAACTGCGGATCCCGATGAGAAACTGGGCAGCAATATTCATTTTGTGTTCAGTGCCTCGGATAGTTCTTTGCTGAACCAGCACGCTGAAATCAATAACACAGCGCGTATTTTACGTGATGCTGAAGACTTGTTTATCGTTTCCTGCGATTGCTGGATGACTCCAGGGGCTAAGTTTGCCGATATCATACTTCCCGATACCAGTTGGCTGGAGTCCAATGACTTGGTGAATGACTCATATGCCTCAGGTTCGCTTGGGTATTTGACCGCCATGTCTGCCGCGGTAAAACCTATGTGGGATTGCAAGTCCATGTATGAAGCCGCTGCTATGATCGCAGAGAAAATGGGTGTTGGTCAGCTGTTCACTGAAGGCAAAACCGAAGCTGATTGGTTGGAAGAACTTTATCAGAAAACCAAGAGTGCCAGTGCAAACCTAGGTGTCAGCCCGGCTTTCCCTGCCAGCTATAAAGAGGCCCAGAAGATAGGGGTATTCCGCAAGAATATGGGCGACAAATATGTTGCTCTGGATAGCTATGTCAATGGTGGTAAAGCGTTATCTACGCCTTCAGGCAAGATAGAGATTTATTCTGCAGAGCTGGCTTGGCGCGCCAAAAACTGGGAACAGAACAAGGTAAAAGGTGACTCCATTACAGCCATTCCTCAGTACACGGTGACTTGGGATGGTTATGAGGATCAGGACGCCATAGATGCAGGCTTCCCGCTGCAACTTGCAGGTTATCACACCAAGGGGCGCACTCACTCCAGCTACCACAACGTGCCTTGGTTGCGTGAGGCTGTGGAAGATGCTGTGTGGATTAACCCCATCGACGCGGCTGCCTATCAGTTGACTGCCGGTGATGTGGTCGAAATGTACAACGAGCGGGGATCTATTGAGGTCAAGGTTCGGGTTACTCCTCGAGTGGCGCCAGGCGTCGTGGCATTGGGGCAAGGGGCCTGGTACCTGGCTGATGCCAATGGCCGCATTGGACAGTCCGGAAAAGTGATCGATGTCGGCGGGGCAATCAATACTCTGACCCGTTATATCCCAAGCCCGGTGGCCAAGGGGAATCCTCAACACACCAACCGTGTTCAGCTCATCAAAAAAGCGTAAGGGAGCACTTGTAAATGAATCAATCTACTCAATACGGCTTTTATGTCGATACCACCAAGTGCACTGGTTGCAAGGCCTGTCATGTATCTTGCAAAGACCGTCAGGGTGATTTGCTGCGCGCCAATAATAAACCTTTGGCCAATGGCGTCCCCAGCCTGAAAGGCGTCACCTGGCGCCGGGTTTATGAATATTGTGGTGGTAGCTGGTCTGTGGATCCCAATACCCAGACTTATAGTCAGGATGTATTTGCTTATTATATGTCCATTGGCTGTAACCATTGCAGCGAACCTGTGTGCGTCAAAGCCTGTCCAACCGGTGCTATGCACAAGCGTCGTGAAGATGGTTTGGTGCATGTCGAAGAGTCTCTGTGTATTGGCTGTGAAAGCTGTGCCAGAGCTTGTCCGTACGACGCACCACAGATAGATAGAGAGCGTAAAGTGATGACCAAATGCGATGGTTGTCACGAACGCTTGGCTGAAGGGCGCCAACCTGTCTGTGTTGAGTCCTGCCCAATGCGAGCGCTGGACTTTGATACCATGGACAACTTGCGCGCCAAGTATGGTGACGGTGATGGTCATATCGCCCCCTTGCCCAGTGAATCGATAACTTCCCCTAACCTGATCATCAAGGCAAACCGCCATGGTCAACCCGCGGGAAGTGGTGCCGGCAAGGTGCTTAACCCTACTGAGGTGTAACTGGAAAACAGGCGCCCGTGGGCGCCTGTTTTTGTCCATCAGGAGATAAGATGTCTAAGTCTTTGTCTAATATATATTTCATTCAATATCAAGGGATAGCACGTCTTCTGCATCATCTGCTTTACGGCTACCCTAAACCTGAGTTGATCACCGAATTAAAGGTCAATCAAGTTGCCGAGACTTGGCCTGAGCTGGCTGCTCGAGACGGTAACAGGATCGGTAGGGAAGCACTGGCTAACTATTTGCAGCAATGGGACGAGACTCAATTTCTGGATCTGCAACTTGACTATGGACAACTGTTTTTCGGTCCCGGTGAGCCTAAAGCTGTACCTTATGGTTCTGTTTATTTGGGTGAAGAACAAGTGTTGAATGACAGAAGCACTCTGGCGTTGATGGATTTTTATCAGGTTCATGATGTCAGTTTGCAGTTACCGGCAAGGGATCCGGTCGATCATATCGGCCTGTTCTTTAGCGTGTTGGATGCCAGTTTTGGACGCTTGGCAGCAGAGCCGGATAACCAGAGATTAGTGCGTTTTACTCAGGTATTACTGCAACAGCATCTTCTTCCTTGGGCGGAGCGCTGCCTTGAGTTGGCTGCCGAGCATGCACAAACTGAGTTTTATTTTGCAGTTGCATTGCTGGCCAGGGATTTTTTGCTGCAGCTGACAGAGGATTTTAATCTCATACCTATGCCTGCAAGATTGTTTCGGTAAGAGGAGTCTGGGGTGAGTGTTATTCATGCTTTGGGAGCTCAGTGGCAGAAGGCCGAATTTGCAGAGCATTTGGCTAAGGCCCTGGCAACCCGTCCTGCGGTTTGCGAGTTATCCGGTGGGGCTACCTCTTTGACCACCCTGTGTAACCTGGTAGCGGCCATCAGTTATCGGCCCGATGATCCCCGCTTTAGCCAAACACAGATAGATGATGGTCTACTGTTATCTGTATTTTTTGATTGTTTCAGGCTCTTGTTTATCAAGGAAGTACAGCAAGAATCAATCACTCAGGCCGAGCAGCAGATACTGCATTTGGCCCCCAAGTTGGCAGCCGAGCTGTCCGTCGGGGCCTTGAGCGAATCTCAGCAACTGCAGCGGCAGCAATTGTTGGAGATCAGCTCTCAGTTGGAGTCCTTATATACGCAGCGACGCCAACTCAGTCGCAATATGGGGTGAAGTTAAACTGAGAGTTTAATCGAGCACAAACAGGGTTTGCTGTAGCCCTACCGCTTCACCGTTTTCTGCCAGTATGGCTTTCACCGTGCCGCTCTGTTCTGCCTTGACCGGATTGAGGGATTTCATGGTTTGCACATAGCCCAGTACTGTGCCCGGCTCAACTTCTGTGCCCAATTCCACCAAGGGGACGCCATGGTCGCCGGCGCTGCGTAAAAAGGTGCCGGCGACAGGCGCCAACACTTGCACGCTGTCATTACCAATACTGAAACAGGCTTGGGGTTGTTGTGGGCCAAAACGGCGGATACGCACGGCTTCCTGGCCTTCAGTGATTTCCAGCTCATTGATGCCGGATTCCTGCACCAATTCGATCAGTTTTTTGATTTTACGTATGTCCATCGTCATTCTCAGTACTAAAGGGTGACAGGACCTTCCTTTGCTCAGCCTTGTTTGAGCGCCTCTATGGCGGCTTCCAGGGCAAATTCATAACCCTTTGGCCCCAGTCCCACTATCACTCCTTTGGCCTTGTCGGAAAAGAAGGAATGATGGCGAAACGGCTCCCTGGCATGCACATTGGAGAGGTGCACTTCAATGAAAGGAATGGCGACCCCCAGCAGGGCATCTCTGAGTGCCACGCTGGTGTGGGTAAAGGCGGCCGGGTTGATGATCACAAAACCGGCATCTGTGTTGTGGATAGCTTCTATGAGCTGGTATTCGGCATTGGACTGAATATGCTCCAGTTTTACTCCGGCGGCAAGCGCCTTGTCCTGCAATCCCTGCACCAGTTGCTCCAGCGTCCGCTGGCCGTAATGTTCCGGCTCTCTGCGACCAAGCAGGTTGAGATTGGGGCCATTCACCAAGAGTATTTTTGCCTGACTGCTCATATTGTTTTCCTTGCCTTAAGGGAGTTCGCACCTGAATTTGTGCCTCCCTGATTTCAGCAAAAGCTGTCGAATTTGTCGACCAATAGCCGCACAATCGCTGCACATTCCTTTCAGTTGCCAGCAATTATTGTCTATTCCGGCGGCAAGACTGGTCTTATCAGAAGCGGATCTTATTCTGCCGCAGCAATTTCACTTCACCGCGTTGCTTTTTGCTGTCGACCCGGCGCCTTTGGCTGGCGCGGGTGGCCTTGGTGGGAATACGTTTCTTGGTTACTTCGCCGACCGAAGCAACCAGTTCGATAAACTGTTGTAAGGCTGTCTGGCGGTTGGCGTCCTGGCTGCGGCTCTGTTGGCATTTGATAATGATCTTGCCGCTTTGAGTAATGCGGTGATCTGTCTTGGTCAACAGCTTTTCCTTGTAGAAGTCCGGCAGCGATGAGGCCTTGATGTCGAAGATGAGTTGCGCCGCCGTGGAGACCTTATTCAGGTGCTGGCCTCCGGCACCACTGGAACGGACAAATTGCCATTCGATTTCATTTTCTGAAACTTGGACACGGTTTGAGATCTTTATCATGGCAAAATAATTGTTTTTTGAGGCAGTCGCTATATTACCATCCCATGGAAGCGTTTACTTCCTCCATAGTGCGGAGAGTCTTGTAAGGCTAAACTTCCTGTACGGGATAACCCATAGTCATCAGATACCGTGCCATAAGCCGGTATCGAAGGTTCAATGGAGCTTTACTTATGTTGTGTCAAATTCCGGATATTGCCAAGGGCGTGATCAGCTTGTTTGCCAGTGGCCGTATCACTGCCGAGGATTACCGCACATATCTGCGTCCCGCCATCAAGAGTTACCGCCAGGAGTGGGGCCAGGTCTGTCTTTATATAGAGGCAGATGTATTGTTGGAAGGCTGGGAGATGGCCTCCCTCTCGGGAGCCGGTGAAGTGCAACTGCCTCCATTTGATGCCTTGGTGTTTGTCGGTGGCCCGGATTGGGTCGGCAATGCGGTGCGTCTGCTGGGGCCCTTTGTCAGCGCTGAACTGGCTTGGTATCCGCTGGAACATAAAGACGAGGCTATTCGTTGGATAGCCAAACGTTCGGCCTGCTAGTTGTCAAAACCGCCTATAGGGTAAAGCCGGTTATTCTGCTATTCTGTGGCGATTAAGTAACTCAGATAAGGAAATTTCGATGTCATTATCCAAAATTTTTGCTGCATCTTTGGCGCTGGCTTTTGCCGCTGGATTGAGTGCTTGTGCCCCTGAAGTGGGCAGCGAAGCTTGGTGTAAGCAGATGGATGAAAAGCCCAAGGGTGATTGGAGCGCCAATGAAGCGGCCGATTACGCCAAACATTGTGTGTTTAAATAACTGAACTTTATCTTGGCCTGTAGGTCTATTTGGGCACGGGCCATTTTTTACCCTTAACCGGAATTATCCTTGACTGTATTTGTCCGCAAACTGACTCATATGCTTATCGCCTTGGTGGTGCTGCAATTTTGCGCCGCTAATCTTGGCGCGCATCAGTTGCATCTGGGCAATCCGGCCGAGGAAGAGAGTAACCATCCTCATCTCAAGTTTGTCACCGAAGTCACAGTGATCAGCCAGTGTATCGAATGTACCTGTGAGTCAGAGACTTCATCCGGGATGGAGGTTTCCCGAGTGACTCACAGTCATCTGCATTCTCATACTGAGTCCCAACAGTTTGATCTCTGCCTCGACTGTCAATGTCATGGTGGTCACCTGTCTTTGCCGGTGACTCTGGCTCAGAGCCTGACTCCCTTGATGCACGCAAGGCCCCAGAGTCTGGAGCCCGCTTTCCAACCCTATTTCTCCACCCCAGATTACCGCCCCCCAATAGCTTGATTAACTGATTTCAGTGTTTGTGGTGCCCAGGCATGGTTTGCCTGTATTCCATGGCGCTTGTCTTGAGCTGTCTGTAGTCAGAGCCTTTAACCGCTTTATTTCAACAGCTTGAATCATCTCATGCGCTTTGGCTGATATAGCCGCAGCATTCTGATCAGTATTCGACTCAACACACAAAACGTTAACCATTGACTTTAGATTTAACTCTAAGGTTTAACCTTTGGTCACACGATTTCATCGTGGCCATATAGGTCTTTCCCAAGGAAAGTTTATGTTGAAATTTATAGTCTCCATGAGTCTATTTGGGCTGGGAACACTAGTCTCGCAACCGGCGTTTGCCGCCGAGAAGCCGGATACTTCCTATCTTGTTGGTGGCACCGAGTCCGAAGTGTCATTGGCTTGGCTTGAGCAGCTGATGCGGCAGATGACGACTTTACCCGAGTTTCAGGCGCAGGAAGCCAGACTCCGTGAGGCCCAATATCTGGCAAAGGGCGCCGATCGCGCCATCTACAACCCCGAGTTGGGCTTGAGTTATCAAAATGCACCGGAAGATGACACCTACAACCTGTCTCTCAGCCAAACCATTGACTGGGGTGATAAGCGCGCCGCAGCCAGTGCATTGGCGCTCACACAGTTGATGTTGCTGAAGAGTGATATCGCTATTGAACGTTCCCGCTTGTATGCCGAGGTATTGCAGGCCCTGGTCGATCAGAGTCTGGCCAAGAAGAAGCTGATGTTTGTGCGGGCTCAGAATAATTATGGTGAGCAGCAGTTGCAGATAGCCAGGCAAAGAGCCGAAGTCGGTGATTTGTCCCAGGCAGAATTGAATCTGATGGAGTTGGAACAGGCCAGTGCCATCAGTGATCTGGCTTTGGCCCAGAAAGCGTTGCTGGATGCCGATACCCGTATTCTGGCGCGTTTTGGCCGGGCAGAGCTGCCCTTTGGCAGCTTCGCCGACCGGCTAGAGTTGCCCGCGACCGAGGCGCCCGTGCCGGCACTGAATAGTGCCGGGTTGCAACTTGAGTTGGCGCGGCTGCAAGTCAATCAAGCCAAGGCTCAAGCAGCGGCTGACCCCAATATCAGCCTTAGTGCCGAGAGAGAAGGTTCAGATAACAAGTTGGGGATTGGGGTATCTGTGCCACTGCAACTGCGTAACGACTACAGCGAGTCGATCAAGGCGGCAATGGAGGCGGTTACCGCCGCCAGCGCCCAGTTCCAAAGCATTGAGATGGCACTTAAACAGCAGCAACAGCAGTTTAGCTACAGTTTACCCAGGTTAAAACAGAGCTGGCTTGACTGGCAACAGCAGGCTTTGGTGGCCGGTCGCAAGGCGGCCGAGCTTTTGGGGCAACGCTGGCGCAGCGGCGATCTTAGCACCAGCGACTATTTGACCAGTCGGCGGCAATTGGCCAGCAGTTTTCAGGCCGGTCTCGAACTGGAAGCCGCCCTCTATCAAAGTTGGCTCGAGTGGATGGGCGCTTCCGGGCAACTGCCCGGCGCACTGCCGAAAATAGCCGTATCCCAGGAGAATGCCCAATGATAGCCCCATACACACTAAGGTACCGGACAATGAACAAGACTTTACAATACCCACGGCTACAGGCCGCTTTACTGGCGCTGATGTTGGGGCTGTCCAGCCCTTTGACTGTCGCCGCCGAAGATGGACATGAAGATGAGCATCAGGCGCTGCAGCTCTCAAGTGAACAACGCCAACTGGCTGGCATTCAGATCCAAGAGGTCAGCGTCGGTGGCTTTAGCCTCAATGCTGTTGCCAACGCCACCTTACTGGTGGATCGCGAGCGTACTGTGGTGCTGACGCCGCAGCTGGAAGTACGGGTGTTGGAACGGCATGTGGTGCCGGGGCAAGAGGTAAAGGCGGGGGATCCTTTGCTGACCTTGGGTGGTGCCGCGGTGGCCCAGGCTCAGGCCGATTATATCAATGCCGCTGCCGAGTGGAGCCGGGTTAGCCGCATGAGTGAGAGCGCCGTCAGTGCCAGTCGTAGGTTGCAGACTCAGGTCGATGCCAGTCTGAAACGCGCCATTCTCAAGTCATTGCAGATGACGGATCAACAGATAAAGGCGCTGGAAAGCCGGCCCCAGGAGATAGGTCAATATCAGTTGTTGGCGCCCATTGATGGCCGGGTGCAGCAGGATGAGGCGCGCCTCGGGCAGTTGCTCGGCGCCGGTAGCCAACTGTTGCAGCTAACCGATGAGCGCTCGCTGTGGGTGGCCGCCGAGCTGACTCCTGCGCAGGCCGAAGGCTTGGGTGAAGGTAGTGAGACTCTGGTGCGGATTGGCGATCGCAGTGTCAGTGCCAGCGTGATAGGCCGCTCCCATGAGTTGTCCAGTGTGACCCGTACCGAGCGGGTGCTGGCGCGGTTGGATAACACTCAGGTGCGTTGGCATGCAGGTCAGTTTGCCGAACTGTTTTTGCCCGATCCCCGCGGTGAAGGTGTGATGTTGCCGGATGCGGCATTGAGCCGGAGTGGCGATGGCGACTGGCAGGTGTTTATCGAAGATGATGACGGTTTCGAGGCCAAAGAGGTGCAACTGCTGGCCAGTGAACGCGGCATGAACCTGGTATCCGGCATAGAGCCTGGAACTCGGGTTGTTACCGCCGGAGCCTTCTTCCTGGCATCCGAGCTGGCCAAGTCTGGCTTCGACATCCACAACCATTGAGGAAAGCACTATGCTGCAATCGTTAATAGATTGGGCTATCCGCAACCGCTTTCTGGTGTTGCTGGCCTTGATTGTTGTTTTGGTGGTGGGGGTGTTTGCCCTGCCAAAGCTTAATCTGGATGCCTTTCCCGATGTGACCAATGTGCAAGTCACTGTCAATACCGAAGCCGAGGGACTGGCGGCCGAAGAGGTGGAAAAACTCATCTCTTATCCGGTGGAGTCCAGCATGTACTCACTGCCTGCGGTGACAGAAGTTCGTTCACTCTCCCGCACCGGACTTTCCATAGTGACTGTGGTGTTTGAGGAAGGCACAGATATCTACTTTGCTCGTCAGCAGGTGTTTGAACAGCTGGCCACCGCCAAGGAGATGATCCCGGATGGAGTCGGGGTGCCGGAAATCGGCCCCAACACCTCGGGTCTTGGGCAGATTTATCAGTACATTCTGCGAGCCGAACCGGACAGTAATATCGGCGCCGATGAGCTGCGTAGTCTCAACGATTATCTGGTGAAGCTGTTGCTGATGCCGGTTGGTGGCGTGACCGATGTGCTCTCTTTCGGTGGCGAAGTGCGTCAGTATCAGGTCAGGGTCGATCCCAATAGGCTGCTGGCTTACGGTTTGTCTATGTCACAGCTGGAGCAGGCGCTGAATGCCAACAACCGCAATGCCGGCGGCTGGTTTATGCCCAACGGTCAGGAGCAACTCGTGGTGCGTGGTTATGGTCTGTTGCCTGCGGGTCAGGCCGGGCTGGACGCCATAGGCCGCATTCCGGTGAGCGAATACCAGGGCACGCCGGTCACAGTTGCTGACTTGGCGGAAGTGGGCTTTGGCAGTGAAATCCGGGTCGGCGCCGTCACCATGACCCGTCGGGACGACAATGGTGAAGCCAAGGCTTTGGGCGAAGTGGTTGCCGGGGTGGTGCTCAAAAGAATGGGCGCCAACACCAAGGCGACTATCGATGATATCGCCGAGCGCGAACAGTTGATCAGCCAGGCGCTGCCAGAGGGGGTGACCTTCGAGGTGTTCTACGATCAGGCTGACTTGGTAACCAAGGCGGTGACCACAGTGCGTGATGCCCTGTTATTGGCCTTTGTGTTTATCGTGGTGATCCTGGCACTGTTCCTGGTCAACGTACGGGCCACCTTGCTGGTATTGCTGTCAATTCCAGTCTCCATTTTGTTGGCATTGCTGGTGATGAGCTATCTGGGAATGTCGGCCAACCTGATGTCGCTCGGTGGTTTGGCGATCGCCATAGGTATGCTGGTGGATGGTTCTGTGGTGATGGTGGAGAACATCTTCAAACATCTGAGTGAGCCGGATAGGCGCCACCAAGACCAGGCGCGGCAGCGCAGCGATGGCGAGGAAGCCCCTTACCATGGCGAAGAAGACCAACACAGAGGCTCGATTGCCATGCGGGTATGGCAGGCCGCCAAAGAGGTGTGCAGCCCGGTGTTCTTTGCCACGGCGATCATCATAGTGGTGTTTGCGCCACTGTTTGCCCTGCAAGGGGTCGAAGGCAAGCTGTTTCAGCCGATGGCGGTGAGTATCATTCTTGCGATGATCTCGGCGCTGCTGGTGGCATTGCTGGTGGTGCCGGCACTGGCCGTTTATCTGTTCCGCAAGGGGGTGACTTTCCGGCAAAGCCCAGTATTGGCACCGCTTGAGCGGGTCTACCGCCCGCTGCTGCAAAAGGTGTTGACCTCGCCTGGCAAGGTGGGGCTGGTGGCGGTAGTAATGCTGGGCATGAGCCTGTCGCTGTTGCCAAGGTTGGGTACGGAATTTGTACCTGAACTGGAAGAGGGCACCATCAACTTGCGGGTCACCTTGGCACCCACCGCGAGCCTGGAGACCTCTCTGGATGTGGCGCCCAAACTTGAGGCCCTGCTGCTGGAGTTCCCTGAGGTGGAGTATGCCCTGTCACGCATAGGGGCACCTGAGCTGGGCGGTGACCCTGAGCCGGTGAGCAATATTGAAATCTATATCGGTCTCAAACCTTTGGATGAGTGGACTTCGGCCGAAAACCGCGCCGAACTGCAACGCTTGATGGAGCAGAAACTCAGCGTCTTCCCCGGATTATTGCTGACCTTTTCCCAGCCGATCGCGACCCGGGTCGATGAACTCCTGTCCGGGGTTAAGGCGCAGTTGGCCATCAAGCTGTTTGGCCCGGATCTCGATGTGCTGGCGGAAAAAGGTGAGCAACTGTCGAAATTGGTGGCCCAGGTGCCCGGCGCCGTGGATGTGTCTCTTGAGCAGATCACCGGCGAGGCGCAATTGGTGGTGCGGCCCAACAACGCGATGCTGGGACGTTACGGCATCAGTGTCGATGAGGTGATGTCGCTGGTGAGCACAGGCATAGGCGGCAGCAGTGCCGGTCAGGTGATCGACGGCAACGCCCGTTACGATATCAACCTGCGTCTGGCCAGCCGTTTCCGCCAGAGCCCGGATGCAATAGCCGATCTGCGTCTGGTAGCTGCCAATGGGGCGCAGGTGCGTTTGGGCGAAGTGGCCGATGTCAGCATAGAGATGGCGCCGCCCAATATCCGCCGTGACGATGTGCAGCGGCGAGTGGTGGTGCAGGCCAACGTCTCCGGCCGGGACATGGGCTCCGTGGTGCAGGATATCTACAACCTGGTGCCCGAAGCCCAACTGCCGCCGGGCTATACCGTGATGGTGGGCGGCCAATATGAGAACCAGCAGCGGGCCCAACAAAGGCTGAGTATGGTGGTGCCCATCTCTGTGGCACTGATCGCCTTGCTGCTTTACTTCTCCTTTGGCTCCATCAAGCAGGTGGCGCTGATCATGGCCAATGTGCCATTGGCATTGATTGGCGGCGTGTTGGCGCTCTGGCTCAGCGGTACCTATCTATCTGTGCCCAGCTCTATTGGCTTTATCACTCTGTTTGGGGTGGCGGTGCTCAATGGGGTGGTGCTGGTGGATTCAATCAACCAGAGGCGCAACAGCGGCGAGTCGTTGGAACAGGCGGTGTTTGAAGGCACGGTCGGCCGACTGCGCCCTGTGTTGATGACGGCACTGACTTCGGCGCTGGGGCTGATCCCCATTTTGATGTCAACCGGTGCCGGCAGTGAGATCCAAAAGCCGCTGGCCGTGGTGGTGATAGGCGGCCTGCTGAGCTCAACCGCATTGACTCTCTTGGTATTGCCAACCCTGTATCGAGCCCTGTACCTCAAGAGCGACAAGGAGCTGGAAACCTTGGAATAACAGCTGATTTACTCCGATAGAGAAGCATTGTACAGATTGGAGCGTGACGCCCTAAAGTGGAAGATGAGAGCCGCTTTGGGTTATGGCCGGACTGCCTACCTGGCCTGCGTCTAAGGCCTGCCGCTTTGCGGTAGGCCTGGGCAGGGATGCCCCCTTTTATAGGGAAACATGCTATGCAAAAATCTTCTCAAGAATGGCAGGCACTGGCGTTGGAGAATACGGGGCACTTCCACCAAGATAACCCGGATCATGGCGGTCGTCTGGGATTGGCGGTGATCATCAATATGTTACTCACTCTGGCGCAGTTGTTTGGTGGTATTTGGGCTGGTAGTTTGTCATTGATTGCCGATGCTCTGCATAACTTCGGTGATGCCATAGCAATCTTGATAGCTTTAATTGCCCGTAAATTAAGTCGGAAAACCAGTCACCCAGGGATGAGCTACGGCTATAAACGCGCCGAAGTGCTGGGTACCTTTATCAATGCGGCAATCTTATCGTTGGTAGGTGTGTACCTTGTCTATGAGGCTCTGCAGCGTTTCTGGAACCCGCAATGGAGTCAGCAGGCTGTGGACGGTTTGCTGATGTTTTGGCTGGCTGCCCTGGCTTTGATTATCTATATTGGCACTGCTATGTTGACTTATGGTGTCGGGGCCAAGGACAAGATGAATATCCGCGCAGCCTTTGTTTATAATGTATCGGATGCCATGGCATCAGTGGCTGTGTTGGTAGCCAGCGGGCTGATTATCCTTTACCAATGGTATTGGGTCGATCTCTTGGT
Source organism: Shewanella sp. ECSMB14102 (assembly GCF_000813075.1). Lineage (NCBI taxonomy): Bacteria > Pseudomonadati > Pseudomonadota > Gammaproteobacteria > Alteromonadales > Shewanellaceae > Shewanella > Shewanella sp. ECSMB14102. The sequence continues at coordinate 25,436 of NZ_JWGX01000031.1, read as the reverse complement.
CACTGTATTGATCTCTGTTTACGTGATCCACCATGGCGCACTGCTATTGGCGGAGTCCGGGCGTATTCTGATGCAGCAGGCTCCGGCTGACTTGGCCCCGGAACTGTTGCAGGAGCAGTTGGCCGCCAGACCTGAAGTGGTCAGAGTCGAGTCGATGCACCTGTGGCGTTTGGATGAGAAGCAAAACGTGTTGACTGCGGTGGTCTACCTGGAGCCAGGGTTGGACAGTGCATCGCCCTTGGCGCAGCAGCGGCTCAGATGTTGGTTGAGCCGGCGCACTCAGGGGGCAGAGATAACGCTTGAATGCAGGTTTGCCTGAATCAGCAATCGTCGGCGCCGAGCATGCGTTGCAGTAATTGGCTTAGCCTGGTTATTGTTTCTTGTGGTGTGGCATGGCCGCAGGCTACGGCATTGGCGACTTCATTGATGGCACCATGGATGGCCCAGTACAGCAGTTTACTTTGTGGCGCCGGCAACTGGATGTAATCGGCAAAGAGTTCGCTGTAGAAATCGGTGAAGAAGTCGCGAATATCTGTAGTGATGTTCTGATACTCAGGATAGCCGCGCAGCGCCGCAACTATCGCCTCATACTCGGGGCCGCAGCGTACGGCGCAGTCCAGATAGGCGCAGCAGACCAAAGTGCAAAGCTCTGCCAGCGAGGTTTTTTGCTCCGCTTCGGCTTGTTTCACCGCCTCGACAAATTGACTGTCGTAGTGGCGGTACATCTGTGCCAACAATCCTTGTCGGGTGGCGAAGTGACGATAGGTCAAAGGCTTGGTTACTCCGGCTCTTTGAGCCAGGGTGTTCAAGGTCAGCGCATCGGTACCGGCTTCGCGGACAATCTCACAGGCAACTTCGAGCAACTGTTCCCGGCGCTGATCTTTGAGCATTCTCTTCTTCACGTATCCCCCACAGATAGCTGATTGAATTTAAATTGAAAAAGCGGCAATGCATAGCATTGTCGCTTCTCTTTTGTTACTCAGTATAGGGTTGCAGTGGAACCTTTGGAAAGTCGATTTTTGGCTGCACTGTGTTGTTAACCCAGTTGCTGAAGTTATTCAGACCACTCCAGGCGCAGACTTGCATCACCTTGGCCTCACTGAACCCGGCATCCAAACAGGCCGTTAGCAATGAGTCCGGCAGTTTGCCTCTGTGTTGCAGCAGTGCCAGGGCAACATCCAGCAGCAGTTGATCTTCGCTGTTATCGGCCTTGCCTTGCTGCGCCTTGATGCAGGCGTCGGGGCTGAGTCCGGCACGTTTTCCGGAAAAGCTATGGCCGCTGACACAGTATTCGCAGCCGTTATAGTTGGCAACCGCCAGGGAGATCATCTCCCGCTGGGCCAGGCTCAGCAAACTGTGCTCTTCCAGATTGGCCTCAAACTCCAGATAGCCCTTCATGACCGCGCCATCTATGCCCAGGGCTGAATAGAAGTTGGGGATCACTCCGTAGCGAGCCTTGATCTCCTGCAATATGGGTTTGGCCAGTTCATCGGCATTGTCCAGAGTGCACTTGGTTAACCTTTCCACACTAAAACTCCTGTTGCTGTTATTGGCCGTTTACGGCTTAAGCGCAACGGCAAAAATACCAAGCTGTGCCGGTCGGCTGCTTTGCCTGTCCTCGAAACGGACGGCCTCGAAACGGATACCCTTGAAACAGATATCCATGAAACGACAGCCACTAACGCTTGGTTGACTAAGTTACTTATGGTAACAAGTGCAAAGTTACCATTAGTAACTTTTGTTTGCAATCTCCAGCCAGCATGTTTTTCAAACAAGATTTGAGACATTGACCATGACTCCTTGCCGGATATCGCTGATTTTGTTGTTGGCATGGCCTAAAGCCGCTGGCGGTTTCAAGGCCAATCAACCGCACTCTATGGGTAATATGGCGTCATCCCGGGGAGGCTGGATCACACTTGGCGGCATTGAACTGTAACTGAGTGTTTTGTAAGCGATATTGTTTTTGTGTTTCCGTTAGAATTGCCCTTCCTCGTCCGAAAAGGAGGCTCGGCCGCCAGCTTAAGCAGGTGTTTACTGAATGTCTGCTATTGGGGGAAGGAAGACATATTTGCTAATGACTCAAGGAATATGAGAGATGCTGGACGTATTAAAAAACAAGCTTGAAGCCTTCACTCGCCCCAATACAGACAAGTTACTGTTAGACGCTTGCCGGATTATCGATGAGCAGCAAACCGGTTTGGCACAAGCCGTCAGTCAGTATATTTTGACCGGTGAACCTGTGGCGTGCCTGTCGCAGCTCCAGCAGCTCAGTGCCAGAGAAACACTGGCGCGGCCGGGTGTTTCCTATGGCTACGGACAAAATGATGAGCGGCTGGTTCAGGCCCGTGATGCCATCAATCAGTTTGTGGCAACCGGTGCCTGTAATGAAGCGGCCGTTATGCGCCGTCTCGGCTTGGTGTGTCATGCCTGCAACCCAGATATAAGCACCTACGGCGTGCAAAACAGCTCGAGCGGCTGGCTCAATGGCGTGCTGATGCTGTTTAAAGAGTTGGCGGAAGAGTATTACGGTTGCCGTTTGGCGGGCAAAGATCTGCCCGGTCGTGATTATCTGGCGTCGCTGGTCGCGCAATATGAACACCCGCCCCATGAGCTGGAAGCCTTTATTCTAGAAGGTTCCGACTCTTATTATCACGATACATTCCGCACCGCGCTGAGGAAGAGTACCGACTGGCTCAAGCTCAGTGAAGATCCTGAATATCTGCAGCTGTTGAAACAGTTGCATTTCAGCGGCCGCGAAACCTTTTGTGCTTTGCTCAATAAAGCCTGTCAGACCCTGTCACAGGCGCAGCTGCCGCTGGTCATGGCGTTGGCCGCCGATGGTTCGGCGACTGTCCGTGAAGAGGCCCTGAAACTGCTGAAAAAGAGCTCGCAACAAGAGCTGCTGACGTTTCTGGAGCGGGAATTTCCGGGTGCCAAGGCGGCTACCCGTGGTCACTGGCTGGTTGTGGCCGACCGCTATCCTGAAGCGACCCCCTTGCTGCAGCGCTGGCACAGTGAAGAGAAATCCGCCACGGTGAAAACGGCACTGGCGAAAATGCTGGATAACACTACCCGGCAGCAACAGAGTGAGCAGTTCAGCTGGGATATTCCGGCCGTTGCGGCCATTGATAATAAGGTCAAAGTGCCTGAAGAATGGCTCGGTCTGTGTGAAAAGCAGTTGGCTAAAGAGATCAAAGAGTTCGAAGAAGATATCGCTGCAGCGGAGCACCCAGATGCCCCCAGCTACCGAAAAAGTTATTTGGCCGACTACCGGAAAAGTCTGCAGCAGTGGCAGCAGATCAGTAGTGCCAAGCTGCAAGCGGCGCTGATGGATCTCGAAAATGGCCGGCAATCATCTCTGTCAGGGTTTTATTCTCTGATCAGCCACGCCGATCTCGACGAGCACCCCAAAGCCTGTTTGCGGCTTATTTTGCGGATGGAACGTCATGAGCTCTCCTGCCATTCCTGGGAACGTATGCTGGGGCAGGAACATATTCTGAAAAGTCTGCAGGGAATGACGGATTTACGGCAACTCTTGAGCCTGTGCAACCAAGAGAATCAACCCGCCGCGGCCTTGGTTGAAGCCCTGTTTGGTTACGAAGGCCGCGAAGATGACTGGTTGCCTGCCGCCTGTGAACAACTGCTGATCTGGCCCTTCTTTGCCGAAAACCCCGACTATATAGAGCATGGCCTCAATGGCCGGGTGCTCAATGGCACCTATCGACACGATGCCAATCAGGTATTGATACAGACCTTGGCGATTCTGGCCGAATTTCCCAAGCTGCCGCAGCACTGGCAAAGAAAGGTTCATGAACATGCCTTCCATGGTCGCAAAGCCATACAGGCGGCGGCTCAGTACTGCGCCGAACGCCACGGCGCCGATATCAGCCTTATCACTCCCGAACTGGCCTCCGGCAGCAAGGATAACCGGGTACTGGCCGCCACTTGGCTGGGTCGCCTCAAGGCGGCTTCGGCGCAGGAGGCATTGAGTCAGGCGCTGAATAAAGAGAAAGATATGCCAACCCGGGTGGTGCTGCTGGAAGCCTTGTTGCAAACCGGCGCCGATATCAGCCAGTTTCTCGGCAAGGAAGCGCTGCTGGCCGAAGCCAAGGCCGGCCTTAAAAAGGCGCCACCCAAGTCGATGGATTGGTTCCCGCGTGAATCGCTGCCCGCATGCCGTTTTGAAGACGGCAGCCCGGTCGAGCCCGAACTTGTGTTGTGGTGGGTAGTCTTGGCGGTGAAGCTCAAGCAGCCTCAGGGCAACCCATTGCTGAGTCACTATCTGTCGCTGCTAGATAGCGAAAGCCGTCAGCGTCTGGGGCATTTTATTCTGTCGGCATTTATCGCCCAGGATACCAGTGGTCCTTCGGATGATGAGGCGCTGGCATACGCCAACGCTCAGCAACATCAACAGTTGCAAATTTTCCAGCAATGGGCCCGGTATAACTGGGGTAAAGAGTATCAACACAAGACCCTTGAGGATGCGTTTCAAACCTGTTTTGCCGAGAAAAAGAATGAGCTCTTGGGCTCGGCCATCAAAGACAAGGGGATGTTGGCCCTGATCGCTGGCGGCGATGCGCAAACCCTGCTGGGCATGATCCAACCCTTTATGAAGAAGCGCTATGAGCGGCGGGCACAGATAGAGGCCATGTTGCAGGCCTTGGCCAACTCGGACGATCCTGTGGCGATCCAGTTTCTGCTGAGTATTTCGCGGCGTTATCGTACCAACTCGGTGCAGGAGCTGGCACGGGCGCAAGTCAGTCAAATTGCGGCCCGTAACGGCTGGACTCAGGATGAGCTGGCGGATCGCACTGTGCAGACGGCCGGGCTCGAACATCTGACCCAGCCCAGCCCGTTTGAATTCGGCAGCCGTACTTTGGCGCTGGCACTCGGGGACGACCTCAAGCTGAGATTGCTCAACGAAGAGGGCAAGCTGCTCAAGAGCTTGCCGCAACCTCGGCAGACGGACAACGAAGGCGATATTGCCGAAGTGAAAAAATGGTTCAGCAACTGCAAGAAAGAACTCAAGCAGGTGGTCGAACAGCAAAGTGCCAGATTGTATGAGGCCATGGTCACAGAGCGGCATTGGCTCGCCGCAGACTGGCAGCAATACCTGCATCAGCATCCGGTCATGTATCGGCTGTTGCAGCGCACCCTCTGGCAGGTGGAGATTGATGGTCAATGGCAAACCTTCAGACCCACGGAAGACGGCGCCTTTATCGATATTGATGATGAAGAGCTGCAACTGCCCGCTGCGGCGAGCATACGCCTGGTGAGCGGTAACCTGTTACCGGCGGCAGCGCTGGATGCCTGGCGTTCACATCTCAAGGATTACAAGGTCAAGCCGTTGTTCGAACAACTGCGAAGTGCCGAAGTGACGCTAACTGAAGGTCAGGAGGCTCTCAATGACCTGCGCGGCCGGATGACCGACTGCTATACCCTGCGAGGCCTGTTGACCAAGAAAGGTTATCAGCGCGGCGAAGCGGAAGATGGCGGTTTCTTTGATCACTACTTCAAGCGTTTCGATACCCTGGGACTGAGAGTGGAGTTCGGCTTCAGCGGTAACTGCGTGCCGGAAGAAAACGAGGCCGCCGCCATCTATGACATCAGGGTCATGGAGCGGACTAACCCCCGCGGCCGTTATGCCCGCTACCGTCAATTGCCGTTGGCCGAGGTGCCGGTCAACCTGCTCAATGCCATCGCCGTTGACTATCGTGAAGTCGGCGACAAGTGTGTGGCAGATCCGGACTGGGAATCGAAACTGCCCTGGTAAAGGTCGATAACGGATGGATTAGGCTGCTGCCTTGGCGGTGGCAGCCAATAAGGAGAAGCAAACAGGATGGAACAAGTCATTCGGGCTTATGCCGAGCAGCGTTATCAGGATGAATTGCAACGCTTGATGGCGGCCGACAAGGGGGTTATTCCGCCGGGCTGGGCCATGTCGGCCGGGGCGGTGCGACGTTTTATCTGCGGCGATGCGGCGCTTGATATCAGCCGAAAATACTACGGGGAAGATGCCCTGGTGGAGCGGGCCATTGTCAGCCTGATGGGCAACAATGGTCTGATGCTGGTCGGTGAACCCGGTACCGCCAAGTCAATGCTTTCTGAGCTATTGAGCGCCGCCATCAGCGGCAGCAGTGAGTATCTCATTCAGGGCACAGCTGGCACCACGGAGGAGCAGCTCAAGTACAGCTGGAACTTTGCCCTGTTGCTGTCCGGTGGCCCCAGTCTGGAAGCCCTGCTGAAAAGCCCAGTCTATCAGGCGATGGAGCAGGGCAAGCTGGTGCGTATCGAAGAGATCACCCGCTGCCCGCAGGAGGTGCAGGATGTGCTGATCTCGCTGATGTCGGAAAAAAGCCTCAGTATCCCCGAGCTGGGCGTCTCGATTCAGGCCAAGCCCGGCTTCAACCTGATAGCCACCGCCAACCTGCTGGATCGTGGGGTCAACGAGATGTCCAGCGCGCTCAAGCGCCGTTTCAACTTCGAGACAGTGCCTGTGCTCAGCGATCCTCTGCTGGAGCGCCAGCTGATTTTGGCTCAGGTGAGCCAACGTCTGGCGGACAGCGGCCAACAGGTGCAGCTGGATGAAGCGCTGGTGGACTTGCTGGTGCGGGTATTTCACGACCTTCGCAGCACAGTCGGCCCGCAGGCGATGGATGCCACTCTGTCCACCGCCGAGGCGGTTAATATAGTGCATGGCTGCGCCCTGCACAGCCTCTATTGGCAAGAGCCCATGAGTGCCGCCCGGTTGGTGCAGCAGATGCACGGCACGCTAATCAAGGACAAGGTCGACGATGTGAAGAAGCTGGCTCATTACATGGATGTGGTCGCCCGTGAACGCCAGGGCTGGCAAGCCTTCTTCCAGGCAGGAAAAGCGCTGTGGATGAGGTGATGCTCCTTAGAGAGGAGTTTGGCGAACTGCTCAAGGCCGCCGCGGCCGATCCCGGGGTGTGCTGGTTGCCGCTGCGGCATCACAGCCCGGCCTGCGCCGCCATGGCGCTGGAGCAGTTGCAGCGCCGGCAGCCCCAGGCTGTGTTAATAGAAGCCCCCGGCAGTTTTATCCGCCATCTGTCGCTGCTGCAGCGCGATACTGTGGTGCCGCCTATTGCCATCTATCAGAGTGGCAGCTACTACCCTCTGGCCGAGAACAGCCCGGAGTGGCAGGCGCTGCGCTGGGCGACGGCGCAGGGCGTTGAGGTGATCTTCATCGATCTGGATGAAAAGGCGCAGGAGGGCGGAGTAAGTAACCGTTGGAGTGATAGCCGCTTTTTAAGCTCGGACTACAGCCGCCGCCTACAGCAGCAACTGGGCTGCCGGGATGCCGACGAACTCTGGCAGCGTTTGTTTGAACAACAAAATTTCGCCTCGGCCGAGAGCTTCTTTACCCAGGTATTGTTGTTCTGCGCCGCCAGTCGTGCCTGCTTTGGCACAGACAGCCTGGAAGAGATGGGCGATCTGGCCCGTGAAACCCAGATGCGGGCCCATATCAAGGCGGCCCGCCGCCGCTATGAGCGAGTGGCCGTGCTCACAGGTGGTTTTCATACCCCGGCGTTGATTAACTTTGCCGATGAGGCCGAGGCGATCGTCGTCGATGACACGCAAGACAGCTTTGTGATCCGTTTCAGTGACGCCTTGCTGGATGCCCGCAAAGGCTACGGCGCCGGTATGCCTTATCCGGCCTTTTGTCGCTGGCAGTTTCAGCAGCGGCAATTGAACGCCGATGATTGGTTGCTCTACCTCTTGGAGCAGATGCCGCAACTGCCGCTGATCTATAAGAAAAACTGCTTTGAACATCTGCAGGCCCTCTGTAGTTTGCGTGGCTTGGCGCGCCCCGGCAGCTATGATCTGCTGGATTCTTTGGGCAGCTGCCTGATTAAACAGCAGCTGTCGGCATCGACACTCGAACCCTGGCAAAAGTTGCTCAGCGGCGATGCCCTGGGGCAGTTACCGGCCGACCAACCCAGTTTACCGCTGGTGGAAGAGGTGTTGGCGCTATGTCGCAAGGCCAGATTGCAGACGGATAAACCGGGACGCTGCCACTTCGATCTCTACGCCATGACGGACAAGCATATTGAGCGCCGTCGCCTCCTGTGTCGGCTGCTGTTTGTGGGCAGCGGTTTTGCCAGGCCACAAAATGGTATGCCGGTCATCCGGCAATTGAAGTTCAACCATCGCCATGAACATTGGGACTATCATTGGACTCCGGCGGTGGAAGTGGCACTGGCCGAGAAATCCAGCCTGGGGCTACGTCTCGAGCTGGTGGTGAAACGGCGGCTCAGTGAGTTGCCCCAGGAAGATTTGCAGCAACTGGTGGAAAAACTGGTGTTGGCACTGCATCTGGGGATGCCGGAAGAGCTGAGCGCCCATGCCATTGCGCAGCAGATAAGCCAATGCAGCGACATTCAGCAACTGGCCAATAGCTTTATGACCTTGCTGGCGGCAGCGCATCATCCACTGTTTGCCGATATTGAGCTGCTGGCTTACCAAAAAGCCCTGTGGCATCAGGTGGGTTTTCATTTACCGGCAATCAACCGTCTGAGCGATGAAGAGGCGCTGAAGTTACTGTTGGATCTGCAGAGCGTAGCTGTCTTGCATCAGGACGAGCTCGAGTCTCCCTGGCGTGACAGACTGCGCTGGTTGACAAGTCATAACGCCCATCGACCCGTGCTCTATTTTGTCCTGCAGGCCTTGGCTATCGAGCTGGACAAGTTAGACCCGGCGCCACTGCTGCAACAGTTGCAGCTGCAAAACGATCCCTTCCCTGTGATTGAGTCGCTGCTCAAGGTGGTGCCGCACTGGTTGCGGCAAGACCATGGCCTGTTGCCCATGCTGAATCACTGGCTCAGTGAGCTGAGTGAGGCGCAGTTTATCGACAAGCTACCGGCCATGAGGGGCTTGTTCTGCGCGCTGGATGCCAGAGAGGTGGATGAGCTCTGCCGCCGTTTGCTGCAGCTGAATCAGTGGGATAACGGCCTGAATTGGTTGCAATACGGGATATCTGAGCAGGACTTTCAACAGGGGCTGGCGCTGGAGCGGCAGCTGCGCAGTGACCTGGAGCAACAAGGATTGAGTCAATGGATGAGCAACTGAAGCAACGCTGGCGTCTGGTGTTGGGGCGCTATGCCAACGCGCTTGATACCCGTCTCAGCGCCCGGCAACAGCAACAGGATGAGGTGTTGCAGCAGCTCTATCAGGAGGGCCAGCTGCAGCGTGGCTTCAAGGTAAGCGCTGGCTTGGGGGAAAGCGAGTTGGCAGTGACCAACTGGCTGGAGGCGGCGGAGACCCTGTTTCCCCGTTCGGTCAACGACAGGCTGCAGTCCGATGCGGTCGAGCGCTTTGGGTTGCATCAGGTGTTGCAGCAGCCGCAGGTGCTGGAAAAGATCACTCCCAGTATGGGGGTGCTGAAGCAGTTGCTGAAACTCAATGCCCATCACAAGCCGGCCATTCGGCAACAGGTAGAGCGAATTATTCAGGGAGTGGTCGAGGAGTTGCTGCGTCGCCTGCGGCCGACCTATATCAACAACTTGAGTGGCAGGCTCAACCGCCAGGCCCACAGTCCGGTGAAACGGCTGGCCAATCTGGATTGGCAGACCAGTATTCGCCGCAACCTCAAGCATTTTGATGGCGAGAAGGTCTGTTTCGAGCGGGTCTATTTCCATGCCCGCCAGCAGCACCAACTGCCCTGGCACATAGTGCTCTGCATAGATCAGTCCGGCTCCATGGCGACTTCACTGATCTACTCGGCAGTGATCGCCGGGATCCTGACCCGCTTGCCATCGGTGAAGTTGTCGCTGGTGGTGTTCGACACCCAGGTGGTGGACTTGAGTGAGCAGGCCCAGAACCCCGTGTCTGTGTTGCTCAATTGCCAGTTGGGCGGCGGCACCCTGATCTCCCAGGCCTGGCGCTATTGTCAGCAACTCTGTTCTGAGCCGGGGCGCTCTGTGGTGGCAACCGTGTCCGACTTTGAAGAGGGCGGTTCGATGCAGACCTTACTGGCCCAGGCTCAAGGGATGATAGACAGTGGCATCAAGATGTTGGGGATGACCGCCATGAATCACGATGCCGAGCCTTTCTACAGCACTTTTAGTACCGACAACCTGCAGCGCCTGGGGATGGAGATAGGCTCACTCAGCCCGGATAACTTTGCCGAATGGCTGGCGCTGACTATGGGGCTACGCCGATGAATGAAACCATACTCACCAGCCTCGGCAGTGCAGGTTTGGTGCGCCGGGCCCGCAAGGCGTTGGAGCAAAGCCAGCCGCAGATGCAGGATTATGGCTTTGAGTTTGAAGGGCAAAAGGGGCAGCTGGATTGGGATAACCCGCTCGCCAGTCGCTGCGATTGCGGCGCCTCCGGCCTGTGTAAACACATAGTGGCAGCGGCGCTTTATCTGCTGGAGCGGCCCGCATCCCCTGAGACTCGCGCCGAAGATCCGCCCCGGGTGGAACTCCATCTGGCCGAGCTTTTGAATGATGCCGGCAAGACTCAGGTTCGCCGTCTGTACCAGCAGAGTCAGCGCCGCTGGGCGGTGGATATTAAGCTTGCGCAAGGCACAGTCTGCGTCGAACTGGAGGGGCAGCAGCTGTATTTTCGGCGTGTACAGGGGCTGCAGGATATTATCTGCACCGAAGAGGCGCAGCGTTATGCGCTGCTCGCCGTCTGGCTCTATTGCCAAGAACAGGCCATCGCCTTTGAATGGCCGCAATGGCTGCTCGATGAGCAGGCGCAGTTGCAGTATCTGGGGCAGCAGAGCCGCGATCAGTTAAAGCGCCGTTGTCTTAAGTTGCTGGAGCAGATGACTGAGCTCGGCATCGAGAGGTTGCGGCCCTCGTCCCTGATAGAGTTGGAACTCCTGCTGGTGCCCATGGACAGGCAAAATCTGCCGCTGACCGCTTTGAAACAGCTGCATGGCACGCTGGAAAAATATGTCTCGGGCCAAGGCGTCAGGGACCGAAAATTGCTGCTCAGCTGTCTGGCCCGCTCCTTGGCGGCCCTGGAAGGCAGCCAGGCTCAGACGCAAAGACCCTATCAACAAGCGCCGGAGCAGGTGCTGGGGCTGGGCGCTTTTCCCTGGCAAAGCGAAGGGGGCGCCCATGGTGTGACTCAGGTATTGCAGGATGAGCAGGGGCGCTTTATCACCCTGGCCGAGAGCCGCCCCAAAGCCGAGCAGCGGCTGGATTATGCCAGCGTATTTCGCGGTCTGCCCATGCTGGCAGGTGCGCCGTCGGCCCTGGGTTGGCAGGGTAAGACCCAAACCCTGGCTCAGGCCGAACTCAATGCCTGGGGGCGCCTGCGGCGTTTGCAGGATACCCGGGTCTACCCCGCGACCCAGCCGCTGGAGCCCGTGAGTCTCTCTGTTGCCGGCGAGATAGACTGGCAACAGGAGTACCTGTGTTTCCGGCCAAGCGGTCTCTACCTGAGTGGTTTCAATCAGGCCAGTCAGTGTATGGAACTGCACTATTGGGACAGGGAGCAGGCGCTGCTGAGTTTCTCGCTGCCTTACAACAAGTTGAGTCAAAGAGCCGTGACCAATCTGGAGTTGCTGGGTGAGCGGGTACCCGAGCTGATAGTGGCGCGCATCGAGCGCACTGCCAGCCACTTATACCTGCGACCTGTGTCCCTGCTGCTGGATAACTGGTTCAGCCTCTTTTTCGATACCTTGCCCCAATCCGGCGATCAGCAACTACTCGCGCAGGCGCTGGCCGAGCCTTCAGCCCCCCAGGCGCCGCAGCCGCGCCTGGGCCTGATGCAACAAACCCTGCATGGGGTGCTGGATGAGCTGGCCGATGGCCTGCCGGCACCAAGGCCAACATTGGCGCAAAGGGCCGAGCGTCTCGGGCTGATGACGCTGAGTCACAACCTCAAGGGAGCTAAAGCGCGGGACTATCTGCGCGCCGCCTATTGCGCCGAGAAAATGCTCGCCATGTGTCTGATCAAGCCGGTGCATTACCCGGAAGGCTAGGATGAACCTAAAAAAAGCCCCGCTGCAGGGGCGGGGCAAGAGTTTGGGAGTTGCTAATTATTATTATGGTGAGGAATTAGTCGTTAACTAGCTTGATTAGAAGTTGAACGCGAGTCCTATCATATAGTGGTCGTGCTCAAACTCCTGATAACTGGCTTCCAGCAGCAGATCCAACTGTGACAACAGGGGATAGCTGTAGCGCAGTGCCAGATCGTAGGCGCTGTTTTTAAGCTCCCCCTTATCTTCAAAGCCCATGGTTTCGGCATCGAAGTAATAGCCGCCATGGATCACCAGTTCGCCATATTGTGCCAGCGGCAGCGCATAGTTGGCCTCGCTGTACCAGGTTTCAAAGTCCTGATCATAGTTGAGCGCCAAGTTTAAGCTGTTGTAGTCCATGGACAGTGTGTATTCGAGATTGGAGTGATTGTCACCATAGGTGTAACGCATGGCATTGAAGCCAAAGCCCAACTCGTCGTTGACCGTCAGGTAGTAACCCGCGTAGTAGTCGATTTCATAATCTTTCTCTATGCCCTCATCGCCTTGATACCTATAGGTTTCAAAGGCGACTCCGGCATAGAAACCGGTTTCATGTTCCAACATGATATCGGCCTGCAGTGAGGGTTTGTCGTCGCTGATGGTCAGGCCGCGCCACAGATAGTTGCTCAGCCCCATGATCACTCCTGAGGTCTGAAAGGCGCTTTCCTGGGCCTGCGCGTATTGCATACTGCCAAGACCGCACAGCAGTAAACTGATTATCATCTTATGTTTCATATTCGGCTCCTGGGCTCAGTGTTTGGGTAAACGTTCTTTAGGGACTATCCATTGGCTTTCTGAGACGGGATCTGTTTCTCCTAGATGAACGTCACTTTCTTTGAGGAAGATATCCTCATCAGTGTTGTGGCAGTTTTCACACATGCGCCCACTTTCGCGTGCCTGCTTGGTCGCCAGAGGGTTCTTGGCGGTAAAGTGAGTAGAAAAGGGCACCCAATAGGATTTGGTGGCCGGATCTTTGAGATCCACCTTGACCCCGGCATCGATACTGATCCCGGCCGAATGGCTCAGCGGAATCAATTTGCTGTTTTTATCATTGGCTATGCTGAGACCCAGCTTGATGTTCTGCTCCGGAGTCTCGGCAGTCTTGAGACTCTGCCAGTTGCCCAGAGACAAGGTGTCGTCCTGGTGGCAACCGAAGCAGTTGCTGTAGGGCTGGGTGTGGCAGGCGGTACATTTCAGCTTGGCATTGTGATCTATGGGAGAGGCCTTACCGCTTAGAAGTTCGGTGTGATCGGCGACTTTATCCTGGTGGCAGTCTTCACATTTCACCACGATAATGTCGCGTTTCTGAGTCTGCTCATAGGGGCCGGTCTTGTTACTGTTCGGGCCTTCGCTGTAGAGTCTGCCTTCGGGGATCTGCTTGATGTCCCGACCGTGGAATTCCTGTTGTGCACTGTGACAGTCGATACAGCTCATATTGTGCTTGGTGACGTGCACATCTTGCTCTTTGTGCTGCTCGGCATTTTCATAGTGACAGGTTTCACAGGTCTTGACCGGATCCGGTGTACCGATAAAGGCGTGCTTGTTCAAAAGGCCGCCACCGGCGAAGTCGGGAGCACTGACATGGCACTGGCCGCAAGTTGCGTGGCAACTGGCACAGCCTTCTTCGCCGTTGTGCATCTGTTCAAACAACTGGGCCCGCTCTGGGGTCTGCTGCAACCTTTCCATCAAGCCCTTGGCAACGCCATTGACAGTGAAGTGCAGTGAGTGGCGGAAGTTGGTAATCATCTCCTCACCATGGCAGTCACCACAGACACTGCCGCCATCGGCACTGGGATCGGCCAGAACGCCTGGGTGCCAGGCTCTGCCCTCTGGTTTGTCGGCCTTGCTGTGGCAGTCGCGACAGCCGAGTTCGGCATGACTGCCCATATCTGTTTGGCTTACCAAAAGTTGCAGAGATTGTTGCTCGACGGAGAGCGACTCTTTTTCCAACTGATGTTGCTTTATCAGCGCCTGTAATTTGGCTTGATCACTGTGACAATTCAGGCAGCTGTCTGCCGCCTGAACCCCTTGTCCCAGCAGACAAAGGAGCGCAGCCAACCCTGCCGAATATGTGGCCATATTCAGTATTTTTGGTTTCATCTTGTTATCCCTTAGGTAATAGCTCCCCCTGACAAGAGCGAACTCTTGCCATGTTCATTCCGGGAGACTTTTTGTTATGAGTTGGGTTTTCCTGGGAAGGTGCGAACAAGCCTCATGTGTGCTCTGCGTCGGCTTACAGGCCTGGATGCAAGGCGTGGTTCGCAGCAAATGGCCCTAGTCCTTTGCAAGAAACACAACACAGCAGGCAGGTCCGTAAGCCACGCCCTTCGGGGCTTTCACAGCAATCGGCTTTCTGCGTTATCCGACTTTGACAGGCCCCGGCATGCCTTCAGTCAGATGCCTTGAACGCCAATTGCTGTGTAAGCCAGAGTGCCACTAGGACTTATTTGCACCTTCCCCTATTCCATTCGCTTTTCAGCTCTCTGATCAATACCTCCTTAAGCCAGTCTCTGGCCTGTGATTTATTTAGATCACTGGCCACGACATAATGGCCTATATCTCTGTTGGTGTTTATTTCGCTTAGCAGCGTCTCACTTATTTCGAGAGGCAGTTTTCTATAAATAAGATTGGGAAAGCTGGCGATATAATCTGTGGTAAATAGATTGCAGGATATGGAGTAGTAAGGCATATCCAGCAGTACACAGGCGAGGCTGGCCAGACTCCCGGTAGAGCCGGCAATGACACAATCCTGGTTGCGCCGTCTGGCTGCCGAGACAATTAAAGGCTCGGGTAGGTCGCAGAAATTATCCATCTCATAATAAGGGTATTTGAACAGGTCTTCCAAAGTCACCTGCACATTATCCTGCAAGAAAGGATGTTTACGGCTGCCCAATAAATACAGGTTTTTCACTTCGGCAAATAGATTGCCCTGTAAATGGGCGCCGGTATAACTTTCTGACATCACGGCAATATCTATATTGCCGTTTTCCAGTTCTGTGGTGTATTCGTGGGAAAGAATTCGAATATCAAAACTCATGTCAGGAGCGAAAGGACGTACCTTATTATTGAGTATTTTGTGAATAATCGGACTGAAGTCATCGTAAACGGAAATAACAAAGTGCTCCCGTGACTTGGCCGGTTGATACTCGGTGAACTGATTTTCCAACTCCTGATAGCGCTGACACAACTCCCTAATCATGGGCAGTAATTGACTTGCTTTATGGGTGGGAATAAAACCACTGGCACGGCGGATGTACAGGGTGTCATCAAAAATTTCTCTTAGCTGCTTGAGGTACCTGCTCATAGCAGAATTGCTTATCCTCAAGGCATGGGCCGCATTTTGGCAATTTCTATGCTCATCTATGGCGATAAGCACCTGCATTAATTCATAGTCCAGTCGTTTTATATCTTTCATAGCTGGGTAAGTGCTTCCAAGGTATGTCCGAATAATGGCGGGATAACTAACAGGGGAAAGTGAACTGAGTCACATCTGACTTGAGTGAGTTAACCAAAATGTTACATAGCGCCCAATGTTGCCGAATCGAAAAAAGCGAATCCCAAAAGTGGAAAAACTCTATTGTGAACCTCTGTGACCGGCATGGACGTCGTGCTGAAGAGATCAAACAATTGTGTGCTGTGACTTAAATCAGCCAAGGTGGACAAATGTCCTTAACTTGAGCTTTGCCATCTGCTTACATTGGCCCAAAACACAATAATGCAAGGAATAGATGATGGATATTGCCGCTTGGTTTGATATCAACAATACTCTGGTGAACATTCCCATTGGCAGTGGCTATGCCATGTCATGGATTGAAGCCGTGGGCACAGTATTTGGTTTGCTCTGTATCTGGTTTGCCAGCCAGGAAAAAACGATTAACTATCTGTTTGGGTTGGTTAATGTCACTCTGTTTGCGATTATTTTTTATCAAATACAGCTCTACGGCATCTTGCTGCTGCAGTTGTTTTTCTTCTGCGCCAACCTCTATGGCTGGTATGCCTGGACCCGGCCGGATCAGCAAACCGGCGACACCCTCAAGGTGCGTTGGCTGTCGAAGCAAAAACTGGCCTTTACCGCGGCGGTCTCAGTGCTGGGTATCGGCCTGATGACTGTCTATATCGATCCGGTATTTGCTCTCTTTGCCCAGGTCAGTGTCGATACGCTCAACCTGTTTGGTGCCGAGCTGGCCCAGCCAGTGCTGGAGCCGGATGCCTTCCCCTTCTGGGACTCAGTAATGACAGTGCTGTCTGTGGTGGCGCAAATTCTGATGACCCGAAAATATGTCGAGAACTGGATCCTCTGGGTACTTATCAATGTGGTCAGTGTCGGCATTTATGCCGCCCAGGGGGTTTATGCCCTGTCGATTGAATACATCATTCTGCTGTTTATTGCCGCCAACGGCACCCGTCAGTGGATGCGTACCGCCAAAGACAATGGCAGCCGTCCGGCGGAGGCTTGCTGATGAGCGCCGATAAACAGCCGCATATCTGTCTGTCTCCGGCGCAGGTGAGTGAGCGGGTGATCCTTTGCGGTGAGCCACAAAGGGTCAATCGGATTGCCGCGCTGTTGGACGATGGCCGGTTGCTGGCAGAGAACCGCGAGTTTCGCAGCATGGGCGGATTTTACCAAGGCGTGGCTGTCACTGTTTGCAGCACAGGCATAGGCGCACCATCGGCGATTATCGCCCTGGAAGAGTTGTATCAGTGTGGCGCCCGCCGTGTTATTCGGGTCGGCTCCGCCGGCGCGCTGCAGCCGCAGATAGCCTTGGGCGAGTTGATTCTGGCCGAGGCCGCAGTGCGCGATGACGGTGGCTCAGCTTGTTATGCACCGCCCGGTTACCCGGCGCTGGCGAGTCGGCAGCTTATCAATGCCATGGCGGCCTATTTGCAGCGCCGCGATTGCCGCTTCCACTCCGGCATAGTGCGCTCACACGACAGTTTTTACCGGGATGATGAGCTGGAGATTTGCCGTCATTGGCATCGACTCGGAGTCTTGGGGGCCGACATGGAAACAGCCGCGCTGCTGACGCTTGGCCGCCTGAGAGGCCTGGAAGTGGCTGCGGTGCTCAATAATGTGGTCTTGTATGGTGAAGATGTACAACAGGGCATCAACCAGTATGTCGACGCCGATAGCGCCATGATGCAGGGGGAGAAGCTAGCGTCTTTGGCGGCGCTGCAGGCGCTCTGTTGTTGAAGTTTGTGCCCGTAAGGCTGATGGGCTAGCATGAGCCATCATCTTTACGGGAGCTTGTTGTTATGCAGCTGCAACCATACAGCACCGGGCGTTTCAGTGCGCATCTAAAGCAGTCTCACCAGGCGTTTTGCGACGCCATGCTCGAGTGCTGCGTCCAGAACCAATTGCTGCAGGCCGGTGAAGATCTCTTGTCTCAGGGGCGGGAGTTGACCCATATGTGCCTGGTGCCCGAAGGCCGGGTGTCGATGAATATCTGCGCCGTCAATGGCCGCAGGTTTCAATTGGGGGAGCTGGATTGCGACTGGCACCTTTTCGGTGAGATGGAGTTCTTTACCGCCACCAGTTGTCAGTGGAGTGTGGTGGCCGAAGAGCCGATGGAAATCCGCCGGTTATGCCTGAAGAAAGTCAGGCAGATGCTGCTGCAACAACCCGAATTTACCCTCTTTTTTGCCAGCGCCCTGGCCTGGGATTATCAGGACTCGCTGGACATCTACACCAATAGGCTCTTGCACCCCATCAGCTACAACATCGCTTTCGATCTGCTCAGGCGTCAACACGAAGAGGTGATGCTGGGTTCCTGTGGCAGCCCGGCTCAGGAAGCGGAGCGATTCGGCACCTCAGGCCGGGTCTATCGCAGGGCGGTAAAAGAGCTTATCGACAAAGGCCTGGTCATAAAACAGGGCGCCTTGCTGAAAATAGCCAACCTGCAGGCATTGCAGGATTTTGTCGATAAGGCTTAGTAGCCAACTTATTGATCTGACATTTAATTCAGCCAGCGGACAGGCGACGGGTTTTAGACTAGGATTAGTTTGCGCAAAGGCTTTGGCAGCCGCGAGTAGATCTAGCGAGAAGATTAAGGAGCAAAAATGAGTTTGGGGACAGTTTCACAGGCAGGGCTTGTACTGGCGTTGGTCGCCGCGGCGACGCTCAGTGGCTGCGGGCAGCAGGCACTGGATAACAGCCAGGATGTTGCCGCCGCATTGGCTACAGGTGATGGCTCAACCTCGCCCCAGGGGGCGGAGCGGGAACTGCCGACATTTGATTGCAACGCCTTGGGCGAGCGGGCCTCCAGCATAGAGATGCTTATTTGTCAGGAACCCGAGCTTGCCAAGCTGGATCAGCAGCTGGCCGAAGTTTATGCCAAGGCCAGTGACAAGGCGGTCAATGAACAGCCACCCCTGCTCAAGGCCGAGCAGCGCGGCTGGATCAAGGGCCGCAACGAATGTTGGAAGAGTGAAGACAAGCTGCAATGTACCAAGGATTCATATCAAAGGCGGATAGTGGAACTGCAGGCCCGTTATCACTTGGTGGAGTTTAGCGGCCCGGTATTCTTTGCCTGTGACGGCAACCCGGCCAATGAGTTGGTGACTACTTTCTTCGAGACAGAGCCGGCAACCATGATTGCCGAGCGCGGTGACAGAAGCATTTTGATGTTCAGTGTGCCAAGCGGTAGCGGCGCCAAGTATCAGGGCGGTGACTACAGCTTCTGGGAGCATCAGGGCGAGGCCAGGGTGACCTGGGGCTATGGCGCCGAGGAGATGCTTTGCAAGCCCACAACCCAAGACGATAAGTAAACCACTGACCCAAAAACGCCCGCAATCGCGGGCGTTTTACTGCAAGTGCTCTTTTAATCCAACAGTACTTTTACGACTACCTTGCGGACAGCAACGGCCTTGGCCAGCGTACCCGGCATATGCATGTCTCCGGGGAAGAAAATGGCAAACATGCCGGCCTTCAAAGGGATAAATGCTGCGGCTTGGCGGTTGGATTGATAATCAAACTCGGCATAGTCGTGCGTCTCATGATAGGGGCGACTGGGCGTTTGGGCTCCCAGCGGCAGGTAGCCAAACTCCTCTTCACCACTGACCACATACTGCACGTCCAGATAGCGTCTATGTACCTCGAATGGCTCAGTCTCTCTGGGCTTGGTGTGGTAATCGTTGACTATGGCAAACAGCTTTTTACCATCCAGTTCATAGCTGCCGGGGGCCAGTTGGCTGAAGTCTGTTGCGGCCAGATAATCCAGGGCTGCCTGAATACGCGGGCCCAGCACTCGGTAATGGCCACGGTTGGCCAGAGTATCCACTATCATTTTGTATCTTCTGGGGAAAGAGGGTTGGCTCAGTATAATAGCATTCCTGCTGGAAGTTTGATCTCTTTGAGAAGCAGCAGGCGCCAGACAGACGCTTGAGCCGCCAAGCGGCCGATATCAGCGGCATCAGCGCCAAAAAGCACAAAGGCCGGCGATATCGCCGGCCCCCATGTTTCCCTGCAAATATGTTTCCCTGCAAATGTGTTTCCCGGTAAATCAGTAGCTGTATCTGGCTTCGAGGAAGTAGTAACCGCCGTTGAAACCAAAAGGTGTGTTGGTCAAGGGGTAGACGAAGATCCCGTTGAAGTTGTTGTCGTCCGGACGTTTTTCCGGATAGGTATCGAACAGGTTCTGCACCCCGGCGGTGAAGCTCAGGCTATCTGTGGCCGCATAGGTCAGCGACAGATCCACGGTGAACTTACCGTCGTACTCCACGTCTTCACGGGAATAACCTATGGTGTAGGGGCCAAAGTAACTCAGGCGCAGATTGGTCTTGAAGTCGCCCAGGCTGTGGGTCAGCCCCAGGTTACCTGTGTTCTTCGGATTGGCCTTGGTCATCCGGGTCTGCTCTATACGGTCAAACAGCTGGTCTTCCAGGCCATCCAGAAGGTTTGGCAGATGAATATCGCGGATTTCCGTGTCGTTATAAGCATAGGCCAGGCTGGCGCGCAGATCGCCGTAGCTGCCGAGATCAAAGTCCTGGGTCACCACCAGATCCACACCTCGGGTGCGGCTATCGACGGCATTGATAAAGAAGCGTGCCGACTCGGCGTTGGTACCGGCCAGTGCATCTGCCACCACCTGGGAGTCGGCCGGTGTCAGTGAGCTGGAGAGCACGATTCTGTCATCTATGCTGATCTGATAGGCATCCAGAGTCACCGCCAGACCGGAATCATTGGTGTACACCAGTCCCAGGCTGAAGGACTCTGACAACTCGGGTTGCAGCTTGCCTACCTGCAGCGCCTGGGTCACGGAAGACAGGTTGTTGAAGGTGCCCGATTCGGTCGGTACCAGCTGGCCTGTCACGGGATCCGGGTTGAACAGGGTCGAGATATTGGTGAAGTACAACTGCTGCACGCTGGGGGCACGAAAGCCGGTGTTGGCAGTGGCTCTGAGTGCCAGGTTGTCGGTCAGATCGTATCTGGCTGCCAGCTTCCAACTGGTGTTGTCACCAAAGTCGGAATAGTCTTCATAGCGCACCGCGGCGGCCCAGTAGAAGTCGTCGGTCAGTTGGTTTTCCACCTCGAGATAGACACCTATGTTGTCTCTATCCTCATCTACCGCCGATTCTGGGGTAAAGCCGCCGAAGCCTTGGCTGCCACCGGCCTTGTTCTGATAACCGCCATTGATATAAGAGGCTTGCTCTCCGGCTTCCACCTGATAAGCGTTCTGGCGCCAGGCTGTGCCCATAGCGACCAGGAGCTCTGAGTCATTGTAAAAGTCGAAGTAACGTGAGGCATCCAGAGTCAGGTTCCACTCTTCGGTGGACAGGGTACCTGCGTTGAATTCGGTTTGGCTGCCGGGGCCCAAAGAGGCGTTGAGTGTGTTCTCGACCCGGTACTTAAAGCGGTTCTTGCCGTATCCGGCCGAGGCATCCAACTGCCACTCGCCCAGGTTAAATTCATAACCCAGCAGCAGCGACTGATCTGTGATCTTGGGGGTTATCTGCGGCAGGAAACCATCGGGATAGATTTCGGCAACATTGCGGCTATCCAGTGGACGGCGGAAGAAGGCGCCTGAGCGGGTCTCGCGCTGGCTCAAGCCACCGAAGGCGTACAGTTTGCTGTCATTGGCAAACTCCTGAGCGGCATTGAGAAACAACCCCAGGTTGTCATATTCGGCGTCACCCACATGGTGATTCTTGCGGTTAACGGTTTGTTCGCGGGGATCCGGGCTGCCATCGGCCAGCAATGGATATTGCTGACGCGGATCCAAACCGGCGCGATTGGTGCTGTTCTTGTGATGCGCTTCCAGCGACAGATTCACAAAGCCAGTGTCACCTATGCTGAGGCCGTGGTTGAGGCCGACACGCCACTGCTCGCCATCACCCTGATAGGTTTGACCGGCTTGGGCCGATACCATGCCACCTTCACTGTTGTCTTTGAGCACTACGTTGATCACCCCGGCTATGGCGTCAGAGCCATATTGGGCCGAAGCGCCATCACGAAGAATTTCGATGCGTTTGATGGCCGTCATAGGGATGGCGTTCAGGTCGACGTTGGACGAGCCCTTGCCCACAGTCCCTGAGAGGTGGACCAGTGCCGAGCCATGACGGCGTTTGCCGTTAACCAGCACCAGGGTATGGTCCGGTGACAGGCCGCGCAGACTGGCGGGACGCACCGCATCTGAGCCATCGGTGACCGAGGAGAAGGGGAAGCTGTAGCTAGGTGCGGCAAACTGCAGCGCCTTGGCGGTTTCCGTCATGCCAGTGGCTTCAAGTTGTTCGGCCGTAATGATATCGACCGGTGCCACGCTGTCGGTGGCGGTCCGCAGGGCGATACGTGAACCTATGACGGAGATGGTTTCGATACTGGGCTGCTCTTCGGCAGCAAAGACGGCAGGAACAGTCAGTTGACTCGCCACTGCCAGTGAAATAAGAGCTAAGCGCATACGACCTCTTGAATGATTCAAAACTGCATTTTTATTGCGCGGATAGTAGCATTGTTACAATTGATGCATTTAGACGTAAAAGTGATAACTCAGAGCGCAGCGTTCTAGAAACATTTGGTTTTTTTCGAGAAAATCTTTCCCTGAACTTGGTTGTTTGGGGAGCTGCCTATTTTGGCGATATCTGCTGATATTGGGTTTATTTGGGGGTTAATTGGCTGTTTTGCTTTTATTTATACAGTGGTTTTTGAGTTAACAGCCTATTTATGACTATCTCTACTTTCAAATCTGTCTTTAGAACATTTTCTTGGACATTTAAACAAGGGCTATCCCGGCCGTTTTCGGAGCCGTCGGGAGGAGGGGAAATACTGAGTCAAACTTGGCTGCCGTGCAAGGCTGCGGTATCTTGCCTGTGACTTTTGCGGCTCAGGGAGTGACTTTTTGGCTAACTTGCGATTTCTTGCCGGTACAGACGCCCATCAGACATTGATGGAACAGGGCTTAAAGCCTGAGCATTTTACTCAACTATTGGCGGCATCCGGTGGTCCCAAATGGCTGGGGATTGCCGGGCTAGATAAATACCTGTTTGGTGAGTTTTTCAAACAGAGGCAGACTCCGCTCTACACTATTGGTGCTTCATCTGGCGCCTGGCGTTTGGCCTGTCTGGCTCAGGCAGATCCGCTGGCGGCTTATCAAAGGCTGGAACAGCTCTACATAGGCCAGCGCTATGAAACCCGTCCGAGTCGGGAAGAGGTCAGCCGCCAGGTCCGCGGTATAGTCAGCGGGATTTTAGGCACCAGCGGCGCCGAAGAGATCCTCAAACAGCCGCATATTCGCAGTCACATAGTGGTATGCCGCGCCCGTCACTTGAACCGCGCCGGCAGTAAGTTGGCGCTGGCGGCAGGCCTGGGCGCTGCCGCCATGACCAACCTTGTCAGTCGCCGCACCTTGGGGTGGCACTTTGAGCGTCTGGTATTCGCCTCTGCCATAGAGGGTTCCCCCTTCGCTCAGTTGAAAGATCTCCCGGGAGACAGCGCCTTGCTCAGCAGTGACAATATCGAAGCCGTGTTGCTGGCCACAGGTTCTATTCCGTTGCTGCTGTCACCGGTAACCGAAATCCGCGGCGTGACCAACGGGCACTTCTATGATGGCGGCATCACCGATTACCACTTCGACCTGCCGCTGTCACGGGCGCCGGGGTTGACCCTGTATCCGCATTTTTATCCCCATATGGCGCCGGGATGGTTCGATAAATCCTTGCCTTGGCGCCGGGCCAAGCGCCGTTATCACAATGCTTTGGTGTTGGCACCCACAGAGGAGTTTGTCGCTTCGTTACCCTATGGCAAAATTCCAGATCGCAAGGACTTTGAAACCTTGGATAGTGCCAGTCGAATTCAATATTGGCGCCGCGCCGCCGATATGAGTAACAGATTGGCTGATGAATTTGCCGAGGTATTTCTCGGCGGCAAAATAGCCCAAAGGCTGGAGCTTCTATAAATACGCTTGCAACAAAATCCACTCAACGCCTGTCTAACTCATTAGCAGACCTAAGGACTAGCCTAAATTGCCAATGGATGAAATTTCAGCAACTGCTAGACTTTAAAACGAATGTTGAACCTCAGGTTCGCTTTCGGTTGCTCACTCCCCGAGGGGAAGGAGGTTGCTATGCATACACAGGAAATGGCGTTACTGACCTATGATGCCTTGTTGTTGCCAGGTGGACGGCTTGAGATCAGGATCCTTGACCCCATTACCTTGAGCATGGTGGCCGATGTCCTGAAGGGGAAATATCCGCTGGCTTTCGGAATGCGTAATAACGTTGCCATGCCGCCCAGTTTTCCCATTGCCACTCGCTGCGAGCTCATCGACTTCAATCAGCTCGAAGATGACTCGCTGAGTATCACCCTGGAAGGCAAGCAAAGGGTCAAAGTCCTGTCCGCCAAACAGGAAAAAGATGGCCGCTGGCTGGCAAAGGTAATGGATTGTCCCAACTGGGCCGAGGAGCCTATTCGGGGCGAGTTCACCCTTATCAGCGCGGCACTGGAGCAGTTTTATGAGGTCAACCCGGATTTGCGCGGGCTCTACTCATCAGAAGTGCATCTGGATGATGCCGCTTGGGTGAGCCAGCGTTGGTTGGAGGTTTTGCCCTTATACAACAAGGACAAACAGCTGTTGTTGAATCAACCTGATTGCCACAAGACCATGGACTTTGTGCTCAAGTTGATTAAGTCCCATGTTCAGCAGCAGCTTTGAGTGTACTCGCCTCGAATAATCTGAGGCAGATAGAGTAGAATGGCGGCCCCGAGTCGCCATTTTTTATTTTGCCGGAAGAGTTATGAGCCAAACAGACAGAGCCGCACAGCCCTCCTATGTTGTCTTGCCAAGGGATGTGACCGATAAGCCCACTGTATTGGCCTTTCTTATCGACCATTTCAGCCGCATCGATGCCGATGTCTGGCGTGAGCGGGTCGCAACCGGCAAGGTACACTGGCAAAATGGCGAGCCTATCCAGGCCGATACCCCTTATCGGCCTACCGCCAGGGTCTACTATTACCGTGAAGTCCCCAAAGAAACCCGGATCCCTTTTGAAGAGCGGATCCTGTTTCAGGACGAGCACAGTATTCTGGTATTCAAACCGCACTTTTTGCCTGTGACTCCCAGCGGCAACTATGTCAACGAGTGCCTGGTGCACAGGTTAAGGCGCCGCACCGGGATAGAAACCATAGCGCCGGCACACAGGCTGGACAGAGAAACGGCCGGAGTCATGCTGATGTCCACAGATCCCGAAACCCGGCATGCCTATCATGCGCTGTTCCGTGAAGGCCAGATACGCAAGGACTACCAGGCGCTGGCGCGGCTGACGCCAGAGCTTCAGGCGGGATTGGCAACTGGTGAACTTAGCCTGCCGCTGCACTGGACAGTGAAAAATCGCCTCATCAAGGGCGAGCCCAGTTTTATCATGCGCTTGGCCGAGGGGGAGGCCAACAGTCACTCGGAAATCAGTCTCATCGCCGTTAATGGCGATATGGGGCTGTTCAGTCTAAGTCCAATTACCGGTAAGACTCATCAACTCAGGCTGCATATGCAGAGCCTCGGAATGCCACTGCTGAACGACAGGTTTTACCCTGAGTTGCAGCCCAGGAGCGAAGATAACTTCAATAAGCCCCTCAAGCTGATGGCTTGTCGCTTGCGCTTTATCGATCCCATCAGTGGCAAACAACAGGATATAAAAGTGGATGGTTTTGAAACTGAATTGGTCGATACAGCGGCATTGTTGCCTAAATCAAATTGAACCATTTTGCTCATCTGTGATCTGATCGTGAAACCTTACCATCAGGTCGCATCATGGGCAAAGCCAAGGGCAAAATCACCAACTGGAAGCAATACAATCAAGCGTTAACTCAAAGAGGTTCGTTAACCTTTTGGATGGACGATGCTGTTATCAAGTACTGGTACAATCAACACCCTTCTAAATAAGTGTTCCTAATTGTGCTCCACGTTCATGAGACCATGCCCGCCACCAGGGAATGGTGAAGCATGGTCCATAA